>JANMVS010000058.1:0-4121 GCA_031392885.1 Verrucomicrobiota bacterium | reverse complement strand
CGCCCCGCTCGAAAGCGGGGCGCCGGGAAAAGACCGGAATCTATATCCGAATTAGAAGCTGATCTTGGCGCCGAGCTGGATGCGCCAGCGGGACAGGCTGTTGTCGATCACGAAAGGAATCGGATCAGCCGTGTAGGTTGGCTTGATGGCACCAGTCGCGGTATAGGCGGTGGTGGCTGTCAGGGTCTGCGTGCGGAACACGGTGTTGCCGGCGAATGCGGTCGTTTCAGTATAGCCGAAGGTCGACTTGCTGATGAACGAGCCAAAGTTGACGAAGTCGAAGAACAGGTCCAATTTAACAGGTCCATGGATTGGGATGTTCTGCGTTAATTTCAGGTCAAGCCGATTGACCCATGGCTCGGTGAAGCCGTTTTTCTTGGCGATGCCGCCCGCATACTTTGACAGGCCACTCTTCTGGAGGTAGGCGAAGAATAAGTCGCGCTGCGGGCTGGTCATGCCGGAGAAATCGTACTTGGGATCATTGGCATCGGTTGGGATGTACACCGCGTCGTTGAAGCTGATACCGTCACCGTTGAGATCGCCGCCGAAGACCCAGCTGTAGGGGTTGCCGCTCCGGCCTTCGTAATAAAGCGTGGCGGTGGTGCGGTAATTCTTCACGAAACCAAACTGGCGGGTCAGGGAAAGCTGCAAGCGGTCCTTGATCTGGAAGTCAGACGTATTCACCTCCACGGCGTTTTGGTTAAACACAACGTTGCGGTTGAACTGACCGCCGGCGGTCGTCGCGCCATTGGCGAACGAATCGGTTGCGCGCCCGCGGGTGTAGGCGAGATTGAAGCCCCACTTGTTCTTCATCGGGCGATCCCATTGGAGGCTGAGGTACGTGGACTGGCCGACGCTCACGTTGCTCACCCGATACATGAACGTGTAGCCGGGATAGAGGGCGTTGGCGGTCGTGCTGGGCACACCGGAGAAACGCTGGCGTCCGTCAAGGGAAAGCCCGCCGGCCAGCGGCTTGAGGTTTTCGTTGGTGGTTCTAAGGGCGTTGTCTATCTTGCTGTACACGATCTCAGCCGTGAAGGTCGAGTCGAGGAAGCCGAGCTTGCGGTCCAGGGCGAGGCTGCCGCGCCAGACGGCCGGTAGCTTCACGCCGTTGTCATTGAAATCCACTTCGCGGCGCAGGGCCGGATTGTCCGCCCCCGTGGCGATCGGGTTGGCCGGATCAAATTCGTTCTTCAGGTAGGTGGTGAAGCTGCTGGGCAGCGGACTCACGGCATCCGTGGAGGACCTGGTGAAGCTGCCGACCCCGGTGTTGCCGAATGAATTCGAGAAGAACACCCACGGAGACCGGCCGAGGAAATGGCCGATACCGCCGCGGATCTGGGTGGTGCGCTCATCATTTAGTGCAAGGTTGAAACCAACGCGCGGCGAGATGGTTTTCACGCCGTCGAGGGAACCGGTGTTGTTGAAGCCGGTTGTAGCCAAGAAGGCCGGGTTCAGCGCCGGCTTGATGGGGCTCTCCTCAAACTCATACCGGACGCCGAAGTTGATCGCGAGGCGCGGATTGACGTCCCACTTCGCCTGACCGTAGATGCCGGTGGTGGCAAACTTGGAGATGTCGGCGACCGGGCGGACGGCCGGATCAAAGTAGCTGCGCTGAATGACGACGTTGGTGTCGTTCAGGAAGTCAGTCATATTGCGGAAGCTGACCAGACCGTAGGAATTCGAGCGGAAGAGATTGTAGAATTGCGACTGTTCGCGCTCGGCCCCGGCGGAGAAGACAAAGTTTTTCCAGAAGTAGTCGCCGGAGGCGCTCATCTGTTTGCTGTTGGTGTCGAGAACATTGCCATGGCGGAATTGTTCCGTGCCCGCGATGTAGGTACCGTTGGTGATGCCGGCGCCGGTGAAGAGGTCGGTGCCGCTGACCCCGAAGATATAGGTTTGCGGCCCGAAGGTTTGAACCGGGGTCACCTGGCCTTGCTTCGTCGAGGAGTACTTGACCTCGGTCTTGAAGTCAGGCGTCCACTGGCTGAACAACTGAACGGCCGTGGCCTTTTCTTCGCGAATTTGCGAGTAGAAGTGACCGTCGCTGGAGGTGGTGATGCCGCCGGAGACACCAGCGTTGCTCGAGGTGGCATTCCCAAAGTTGCCGAACTGGGGCACTTCGCCCTCGGTCTTGGACCAACGGACGCTGAGGCGCTGGCCTTTGCTGATGTTCCAATCGACCTTGGCAATATACTTCTTGTCCTTGCCGGTGTTCGACGTGGCACTGGTGACGGGATTACCCCAGTTGATGGACTTGCCCGAGTCGGTGCTGTATTTCTTGAGGCGATCGAGGATCTGGGTTTCGAGGGGCGTGGTGAAGCGCAGATCGCGGCCAGTGCTGGTGCTCACAAAATCTTCATAGTTGAGGAAGAAGAACACCTTGTTCCTGATAATCGGGCCGCCCAAGGTGAAACCGTAGGTAGTGCGCTCCAGCTTTGGGGTTACCTTTCTGCTCGGAGTGGCACTCAGTTCTTTGGCGTTCGGTCCCTGCAACGCTTGACCAAGAAGATGGTCGCCGCGGAAATAATAGTAGGCCGAGCCGTGGAAGGTGTTCGTGCCGCTCTTGGTGACGGCATTGACGGTGGCGCCAGTAAAACCGGAGAGACGCACGTCGTAGGGCGAGACCTGGACTGAGAGCTGCTCAATTGTGTCGAGCGAGAGGGGATTAAAGAACGAGGCCAGGCCCGTTGCGTTGAGACCGAATTGGTCGTTGATGCGGGCGCCATCAATCGTAACGGAGTTGAAACGGTTGTTCTGGCCAACCGCCGAGATCTCAGATTCCTCGCGATCACCGGACGTTATACGCAGCGTCACGAGCGGGGAGGCGCTGATCATATCAGCCAGGGAACGCTCGGAAGTCGGCTTGTTGCCGATGCGCTCGCTGCTCAGCGTGGTGCCGGCGCCGGTGGCTGATCTGTCCAAGTCATTGCGGGTGCCAGTAGCCGTGAATTTTTCCAGCTGCAGCACTTCGGATTTTAACGTCAAGGGCACATCCACGTCAGTGCCCAGTTCAGCGATGATGTCGGAGGCTGAGGCTTCGGTGCCGCCGTCGCCGGTGGCGCGGAGCGAGTAGGGGCCGCCCACGGGCAGGCCGCGGAAATTGTAGCGCCCGTTGGCATTGGTGACCGCGGTGAAGGTCGCGTTGGTGGGCGTGTGCACGGCGGTCACGGTGACGCCGGCGAGGGCCTTGCCATCGGCACTGCGCGCCGTACCCGTCAGGCCGGAGGTCACGAGTTGAGCCAGGGCCAGCGGTGATAGGGTCAGAGCAAGGGCTGCCGCCATTGCGAAGAATAACGATTTAAGGAACGATTTTTGCATGGTGTTATGCATTTGGTGTTGGTTTCCCAAGCAGATAGCCCGGGTTAGGATGGTCGAAGCGAACCCTTGTCATATTGTTGAGTCAAGCCTTCACCCCCCCGCTTATTCCCGGGAAGATGGAAGTTTCATGACTGTAACGATCACGGCAGGTCCTCGGTCAATGTCCGGGGACACCCTAAGCCAAAAGCCATGCAGTTGCTTTGGGTTGGCCCCTTTCAGTCCTGGCCCGGATATTTCATGGAGCCACGGCGACCTCGCCGTGGGGCTCGCAACCGCAGCGGGGTCGCTGCGGCTCCAGTGAACAGATTGTCTAGTGCGGCGAATTCTGCGGCGGAGTGGCCGGACTCCGGCCGGGTGGAGCCGTAAAATACAGTTTCCTTCCCGATCAATATTCTTTCCTATCGCCCCGCGTGAGTTTGTCGCCACTGACCAACGAAAATCACCGCCGGGCGCTTTGGTTGGCGGGCGGAGGTTTGGTGTTGGCGACGTTGGCGGCCTATCACAACAGCTTCACCGGGCCGTTCGTTTTTGATGACGTGCCGGCCATCACGGGCAATCCGTCGATCCGCCAACTGGGGCCGCTCGGCGCAATCCTTTCCCCGACTCTTGACGGCGGATTGACCGTCAGCGGGCGGCCGTTGGTTAACCTGAGCCTGGCGCTGAACTATGCCCTCGGTGGTGAAGCGGTGGAGGGATACCATATTTTCAACCTGCTGATCCATATGCTGGCGGGCCTGACGCTTTTCGGAATCGTGCGGCGGACCTTGGGGGAGTTCCCCGGTAGGAGCCTGCTGGCAGGC
>JANMVS010000055.1:0-1507 GCA_031392885.1 Verrucomicrobiota bacterium | reverse complement strand
GCCTGGTATTGGGAAAGAAAAAAACGCCTCAAAGCGAGCGTGATCGAAGTCTGAATATCTCCCCGGCCCATCTGCCCCCATGCACCTAAGCCTGCTTCAATTCCTGCTGCTTGCCTTGGTGCAGGGAGCGGCTGAACTCTTGCCCGTGTCCAGCTCGGCGCATGTCATCGTGGTGGAAAAACTGCTGGGACTGGATCCCGCGTCGCCGGAAATGACCTTTCTCCTGGTCATGCTCCACACCGGAACGATGTTCGCGATGATCGTCTATTTTTGGCGCAGCTGGTGGCAGAACTATTTTTCGAGCGCCGCCTCCTTCCAATCCATGTTTTTGCGGGTGATGGTCGCCACCGCGGCGACTGCCGTGATCGGGTTCGCCCTCAAGCAGGTCATCGAAACCGTGTTTCTGAAAGGTCGCGAAGTGGAACTGCTCTTCTCCCAACTCCCGCTGATCGCGGGAGCGCTTTTCGCGGCCGGAGTCCTGATCATCTTCGCGGCCGCCTTGGTCGCCGCCCTTGATTATTATTCGGCCTGAAGCGGCGTTGCGGGGCAACTTCCCAGGCGACCGCATCGGCACCCGGGGGCGAAATCACCGCTTGCCGCGACTCAACGCCTCGGCGGAAGCTCCACCTGGACGGACCCGGCCGCCCGGTTGGTCACGGTGATGGTGCCGTTGTTTTCCAAAATCGCGTAATGCACCTCGGCCACACTGGAGCAGCCCGCCTGCCGGAGGGCGGCATTGAGTTCGTGATGGGTGAGTTGGGCGTGCGCCATGGCCTTTTCGAAAAGCCGGCCGTTGTGGACAAGGACCTCGGGCTGGCCTTCGAGAAACGCTTCCATTTTCTTGCTGCGGTAGGTCAGATAGCCGAGGCAGAAATTCAGCATGATCAGGGTGGAGCCCGAGATGATTCCGCCGAGGACTGAATTATCCCCACCATTCATCGAGTTTTGCACGGCATTGGACAGCACGAGCAGCAGCACCAGGTCAAAGGGGGCGAGCTGGCCGATCTGCCGCTTGCCGGTGATGCGGAGCAGGAAAAGCAGAAATACGTAAACGATGATCGAGCGCGCGATCAGCTCCCACCAAGCCACGGATAAGGTCCACATTGAAACCCATCGTCCGGAACTTCCGGGAAAAGTCCACTCCTTGCGGGTTGCTTCCGGCCTGATCCGGACCCATTCGGTTGGGCGAGATTGCGAAAAGGAACCAACAGGTGGCCGAGCTATTTGGGCCGCGACATCGTCGCTCTGCCCAGAGGGCAGACGGATATTTTCCTGAAATTCATCTTCGTGGGTGTGAAATATCCGGGTTCGTTTTTCGTGGTGACCTCCTATGGTATGAGTCCGGCTTGGTCAGTCAGCCAACCCTGCTTCAGCGCTGAACCCTGGCCTCGAGCCGAGCCTTCGCCGCCGGCCATTCCTCCGCCACGAGGCTGAACATGGCGGTGTTGCGCACGAAGCCGTCGTGGCGCGCCTGGTATTTGCGCAAAATGCCTTCGAAGGTGCAGCC
>JANMVS010000046.1:0-1601 GCA_031392885.1 Verrucomicrobiota bacterium | reverse complement strand
CCCAGGCGCCCCGGACGACGGTGCGCACCGCCGAATGCGATTGGTTTGGCGCGGAGGAATCGGTGGTGTTGGCCCGGGCGGCCGAGGACGGCCTACTCCAGGCGGCGGCGGATCTTTGCTCGCCGGCGGAAATCCAGGTCTTTGAAATTGGTCCGTGGAAGTTTGCTTTCTGGCCGGGTGAATTCTTCGTGGAGTATGCCCTCGAAGTGAAGGCCCGGAGTCCGCACACTTTTGTCATCACCCTGGCCAACGGCGAACTGCAGGGCTACATCGTCACGCCCGAGGCGGCGAAGCGGGGCGGATATGAAGCGACGAACGCGCTCTTCAGCCCGGATAACGGCCGGCGAATTGTTGAGGCGACGCTCGCTTTGCTGGCGGCAAAAGAATAGTTTTCCTTCCTCACATGGCGTTGCTGCTCGGCATCGATCTTGGTACCTCCTACTTCAAAGTGGGGCTGTTCGACGAAGCCGGCCGGCAGCACGGGCTCGGGCGCGTGGCGGTCGATAAGCAGTCGCCGGAACCCGGGCGGAGTGAACTCCCCGTGGGGGAATTCTGGCGTCTGCTGCGGACGGGCCTGGCCGACGCGCTCGCGCAGGCGCACGCAAACGTGAGTGAGATCGCGGGCCTGTCGTATTCGTCGCAGGCCAATACCTTTGTTCTCCTCGACCAGCACGACGAGCCGCTGACGCCGTTGGTGATTTGGAACGACCGGCGGGCGCAGCCGGTGGAGACGGCTGTGACCGAGTTTGGCGGCACGGAGAAATTCCGACGCACCGTGGGCTTTGCCGGTTTGGCCCCAGAGTTCGCCCCGGCAAAGTGGCGCTGGTTCCAGGCGCATGAGCCGGCCGTCTGGGCCCGGGCAGCGCGGGTGATGACGCTGTCCGATTATTTCACCTTTGCCCTGACCGGTGAAGCGGCCGGCGATGCCAGCACGGCGGCCTTGACGGGGTTGTATGCCACCTCCGGCAACGGTTGGTGGCCCGAGGCGATGACCTTTTTCGGCGTGCATCCCGTGAAGCTCTCCAAGCCTTTGCGGCCTGGCACCCGGTGTGGATCGACGGGACCGCGGGCGCGGGATTTGCTGGGACTGCCGGCGGAAGTACCCTTTGCGGTCGGCGGATTGGATCATTACATGGCGGCGGTCGGGTCGGGTTTGGATCGGCTGGGCGACGCCAGTATTTCAACGGGGACGGTGCTGGCGGCGTTGCGGCTGGTCGACCGGGTCGAACCGGTGAAGGATTGTTTTCACGGCCCGCATTTCGACGGCCGGTTCTACCGACTGGCCTTTGATCCGGCGGGCGCAACGCAGCTCGAGGATTACCAACGGGGGTTTGCCCCGGAATTGAGCATTGCCCAATTGGTGGCGCTGGCCGCGACGGTGCCGCCCGGGGCGGAACCTGGGGTGGGGATGGAGGTTGAACGCCGCCATGCCATCAGCGTGAGGAGCCTCATGGAACGGATCAGCGCGACGCACCGGACGCTGCTGCAGCAATTGCAGGTGCCGCGGCCGGCTTCGCGGGTGATTGCGACGGGTGGCGGCGCGCGGAGCACCGAGTGGCTACAGATCAATGCCGACACGCTTGGTGCCACCATCATCGCAC
>JANMVS010000032.1:0-22040 GCA_031392885.1 Verrucomicrobiota bacterium | reverse complement strand
TAGGAAAACCGTTCCCACATTTCCGTGAAAAACAGGGTGGTGAGGCCGCGGGGATGGCCGCCAAGTCCGCCGGTGTCCATGTCGGGGGACGCCGGAGTCGCGACCACCGGGGAGGGGGAGGAATTCATTGGCGCGCATTCCGTCGATGAACCACCCCGAGGGCAAGCGTGCAGACCGGGCGGCGGACGCAGGATGGACAACAGGGGGCGAAGTCGCCAAGCACGGCCGCATGTCGCTCGCCATTCTCTATGCCACCGTCTCCGGCCAAGCCGAAGCGTTGGCGCAGTTTGCCGCCGGGCGGCTCGAGCAGGCCGGGATCAGCGCCGTGGTCGAGAACGTGGCTGATTTTCCGGCGGGGCGGTTGCAGGAGTTCGATACGGCGCTGATCATTATCAGCACTTGGGGCGAAGGCGCCCCGCCGCCGGACGCGGTGGATTTTTGCGCGGCCCTGCAAAAACCTGAAGCGCGGCCACTGCCGCAGCTGCGTTACGCGGTCTTCGCCCTGGGTTCGAGTTCGTACACGGTATTTTGCGGCTGCGGCCGGCGCTTGGACGAGGATTTGGCGCGCGGCGGCGCCCAGCGGCTGCTGCCCTGTGCGGAGGGTGACCTGAAGTGCAAGGCGGTTTTTGAAAAATGGTTGGCGGCGGTGGTCGCCGTGTTATCCGTGCGGGAACCACCGCCATGAGTCGCGGAGAAAATTGGTGGTCCCGGCGGCCGGCCGAACACACCCTGGTCAAGGAAACCGAGATTTTTGCGGTCCGGGGCGTGGTCCCGCGCCGGGCTGAAATTTATCTGCCGCCGCGTTATGATGCCTGCCGCCCGCGCGCATATCCGGTGATGATCGCGCTCGATGGCCAGACCATGCCGCAGTGGCGGCTGGCGGAAACCCTCGCAGCCTTGGTTAACGCCGGGGAGATTGAGCCGGTGGTGGTCGTGGCGGTGCCCGCTTCCCCCGCGCGGATCGAGGAATACGGCACGGCGGGCACCTTGGATTTCGCGCAACGCGGGCGACAGGCCCGGGCGTTTCAGGATTTGCTGATGGGTCTGATCCTGCCTTCGATCCGCGAGCGTTACCACGTGGCCGGGGAACCGGCGCGCACGGGGATTTTCGGCGCCTCGATGGGCGGACTGTGCGCTTTCAATTCCGCGTGGCGGCGGCCGCAGGTCTTTGGTCTGGCCGGAATTTTCTCGGGTTCGCTGTGGTGGCGGACGGATGATTCGAGTGTGGCGGCGCAACAGGCGAGTCGGATCGCCCACCGGCAGGTGCGCGCGGCTGCGGGCAAACCGGCGTTGCGTCTCTGGTTCGAGGCCGGGACCTACGACGAGACCGCGGACCGCGATGAGAATGGCGTGATCGATGCCATTCAGGATACGCTCGAGCTGATGGACGAACTGGAGCAGAAAGGTTTTCAAGCCGGTCGGGACCTGGCTTACCTTCAGTTGGAAAGGGGCGAACACCACGAGGCGACCTGGGCGCGGGCGCTGCCGGATTTTCTCCGCTGGGCCTGTCCGCCGACCGCCGACTAACGGTTCGCGGCCGCCACCGGCAGTGCCGGGCCGGCGGCCAGTTCACCGGCCTGTTTCCACGCCTCGGTTTCGGTCACTGGCGCGGGGCGGGGCGACTTGCCGGTGAAGATCCCGCGGACCCGCTCCGGATATTTCACCCTCTTAAAGCAACCGAAACCACACCCGGGGCCAAATCTTTTTCCTCATTCGCGGCTGCTCGGGATATCCGGGCTAAGGTGTCCAAGGCACATCTGTCGGGAATTTATTCTTGCCCAGACGGCGGATGAATTGACGCGTTGCCTTGGTATTAGCCGATCGACTCATCCTCGTCATCGGGGCGCAGGTCTTCATCGCCGACCGACCGGGTGCGGCGACCGAGCACAAGGTGCAGGATCAGGAGGACGGGAAGCGCAAGGCCGAGGGCCAAGTGCGAGTTGCTGGCGAAGGCGCGCAGTGCTTCGCTGCCGGCATAGTAGAGCGCGTAGCCGGTGAGCGCGAGGAACGCATGGAGGGCGAACAGGAGACCACCCGAGCGGCGGTTGCGGCCGGCCAACCAGGCGCGTTTTACATGCAGCGTGAAGAGGGAGCCAAGCAAGACGAGCGTGAGCATGGCGGCGGCGCCATGGAGGCGAATCAGCCAGTGCTCGGCGGGGTGGGGCGCCAGTCCAAATTCCGCGTCAATCTGAAACCAGTGATGCAGCACCCACCAGGCCGTGCCGGAAATGAACGCCGTGGCCAAGGCGCCGAACAGCCAGGCACGATGGACGGAACTGAGACGAATGCCATTATGCTGCATGGAGTGACGGGTTTGGCGATGGGGCGGAACGGCGAGCCGGCATCACCCATGCCGTGGCTCGATAGCGACGAAGGAGGGGAGCAGCCGTGACAGCCCCGGCAAGCCAAACGACTTTACAAAGTGCGTCGGCGAGCAGACCGGTGCGCGCCTGAACCGTAACGCTGAGAAGTTGGCGCGACGGACGGTCGTGGCGCGGGTCGATGACGGGGGCACAGAGGCGACCACCGATCCGGCGGGCCGCGTAATAGGGCGCCGAGGTGGCGAGCGCGGAATTTTTCAGGGTCGTGAGAAAATGGAAATCGCCGGGAGATTCGGGGCCGCGCACATGCGCAGGTTCGCGGGCGCGGCCGAAGATTCGCAGGTCCCCGCCGGCGTTGACGGCGCCGGCCGTGATGCCATGCCGGCGCAGTGTGGCGACCGCTTGATCGACGGCGAATCCCTTGGCAATGCCGCCAAGGTCGATCAGCAGCGCGCGACGGAAGCGCACGCGATTACCCGCGAGCAACGCGATGTCCGCCGAGTTGCCCCCGGGCCCCGGCAGCGGGTTCGCCGGGCGCGGCAGCCAGCCGCCCCGGATGAGCGCGGGCGCGGTGGCGATTTCGAAGAGACCAGCCGTGGCGACATGCAGTCTTTTCGCGCAACGTAGCACGGAGTGGGTCCAGGCGTGGACGGGCACGATGCAGCCGGCGGGACTTCGATTGAGCCGGCTGACGTCGCTCGACGGATCGTGGAAACTCATCAGGGCCTGCACGCGCTCGACCGAAGCAAAAGCGGCGCGCACGGCTTGCTCGGCCTTGGCGGTCGAGGGCGCGGTGGCGCGGATTTCCACGAACGTGCCGAGCAACGGCCGGGCGCGGCGCAGTTCAACGGAGATTTTGGAGCACGAGCGCATGGGTGGCGAGGAGGCGTTTGACGCCGTCGGTGAGGTGGCGGCAGGAAAGGGTGGCGCCGCTGATGTTCTTGATGTCGTGCTCGAGCTTGAGGGGGGCGGCGGCGCCTTTGCCGGTGAACTGGGCACGCCAGCGCGCGTCGCGGATCTCGCCCCCATAGGTTTCCCGGTAACTAATTATTTCAAGGCCAATGACCGCACCCTGGGCATCAAGACCGCAGGCATAGGTGATGAATTCATGTTTGCCCAGCACTTCGTCGACGAGAAACCATCCGCCATTGCTTGCGCGCCAGGCCCGCAATTCAGGATTACGCACCCGGATCCCCGATTTTTCCTCGATGGCCTTACGTTGCGGGGGAGTGAGACGGACCTTGATGCCGGTGAACGCCTCATGCGGGATGATCGCTTCCTGCGCCTGCGCGATGGTCAGATAGGTGACCGCGTAGCCCGAAGTTGACGCCGCCAGCGCGGCGGGGGCGAGCAGCCAGACTGGCGACCGAGGCATCATGCTTAAAAATTGAGGCCGACTTTCAGGCGGACTTCGAGTTTTTCAAAGTTGTTTAGATTGCGCGCGCCGGAATTGACCGGCCAGCCGGTGAGCTGGGGGAGAGCGGTGATGGTGAACCACCACTGTTTGCTGGCGTAGTGGAGATTGGGACCGATAAAAATGGCGTACTCACCGAGCCGGGTGAGACTGGCCCGTTCGAAGGCAGACACCGCCACGGCCTCGACCCCGACAAACCACCGCGGAGCGATGCGGTAACTGAGGCCGGAGGAAAGGGTGAGTTCGAGTTCGGTTTCCCATTCCTTGGCGCCGAGGTCATGCTTGCGCTCCAGTTCGGCGGAAAAATTGGTCGCCCAAATGAGTGCATCTTCAAGGTAGTTTTTCTGCGTGATGACCTTCGTTTCAAGGAAAAAGATGTCCTCGCGCTTGCCGCTCTTGCGGCTGTAACGCTTGTAGCCTGGTTCGGCATAGAGCGCGAGCCCGTAGCCGTCCTTATAGGGGCTTTTGAGGTTATATTTCAGCGCACCCTGAAATCCATTGAATCGGAATTGATCCCGATCCCGGAAGTCCGTGACGCCTGCAACGTCATGCCTGATGGCGTTCAGGTAGAGGGAACCTTGCAGGCGGGCGGTGAAGCCATATTCGACCTCAGTCTGCAAATCGACGGCCTGATAGCTGCCATCGGCTTTGCCGCTGCGGGAGGTGGCCCACTGATAGAGTTCGAAGTGCCCCTTGGGCAGAGTTTCGGCGCCATAAGTGTAGCCAAAGTAGTTTTCGTCGGCATGGAGGGCTGACGAGGTTGCGCCAAGTAGGGCAATTGCCAGAATGCCCGCGCGGAGAGGTGAGCCGTTGGTGTGGTAGTTGTTCATGGTATTTGTATTATTCATCGTAAACGGGTTAATATGAGTATGAGACGCAGTCTCATGTCAACTAAATATTGAGATTTCGTCTCAATACTGAACAATAACGAACATTGACCTGCGCAAGTAGCTGTCTTTTAAGGGACCTGTGCTAAAATCGCTCACTGTTGAATTGGGGCCCCAGACTTATCCAATTCATTTTCCAGAGGCCATCGGCGCTGACATTAGTCAGGCCATCAGTGCTCTCGGACAAAGTGGTCGCCCCTCGATTTTACTGACTGATCAGGGGGTCGCGGAGGCGCAACGGGATTTCTTGGCCGACAGTTTTGGAAGCATACCGCAATTTATCGTCGGCTCCGGTGAAAAATCAAAATCGCTGGGTGTTTTCGGGCAGGTCCTGGACTTTCTGGCCGTCAATAAAATCACGCGGCAAGGCGTACTCTGGGTCGTGGGTGGGGGCGTGACGGGTGATTTGGGTGGGTTTGCCGCGGCTAGCTATTTACGCGGGATCGACTACCGGCAGGTGCCCACGACCCTGCTGGCGATGGTGGATAGCTCGGTGGGCGGCAAAACGGGATTGAATATCGCGGCGGGGAAAAACCTGGTGGGAGCTTTTCATCATCCTCGGGCGGTTTATGTGGCCACGCAATTTCTGCAAACATTGCCGGCCCGCGAATTCGCCGCCGGCCTGGCGGAGGTGATCAAGTATGGTTTGCTGGGTGATGCGGATTTGTTCGCCCAAATTGAGCGATCCACCCTCACGGTCGGTCGCGCGGAGTTGCCGGCAGTTGTCCGCCGCTGCTGTGAGCTTAAGGCGGCCATAGTCCGCGACGATGAACGCGAACTGGCCGCGACTGGCGGTCGCGCCCTGCTGAATCTGGGCCACACCTTCGGCCATGCGATCGAACAAGTGGCGGGCTACGGTGCCTACCTGCACGGGGAAGCGGTGGCCATCGGTCTTTCGGGCGCCGCGCGTTTGTCCCATCAGCTCGGGCTGCTGCCGGCGGCTGACCTGGCGCGGATTGAGCGGGTGCTCTTGGCGCATCAACTGCCGGTCCGTTTACGTGCGCCGCTGGGGCTGGCTGCCTTGCAGGAGGCCGCTTCTCGGGACAAGAAAAACCGGGCCGAGGGCGTTCGCTTTGTTGTCCTGGAGCAACTGGGCGCAGCGGCCACCCGCTCGGGCATCGCGCCGGAACTGGTGGAGTCCGTCTGGCGCCAACTGGGCGCAGTATAATGCGCCCGCCCCTGACGTCCCGCGCGGTGGATTGGCCGGAAAAAATTAGTGTCATTCGCGCAATTCGCAGGTAAAGTCCCGCTATGTCAGCCATCGACGAAGGCATTGTCCGCGAGTATTTCGAGCAAAACGGGTTTCTCGTCCGGCAGGTGCGCAAGTACCAGGTCCAGGCGCGCCGCAAGACCGGCGACGAGGAGATCGACCTCGTGGTCTACAATCCGGCGTATTCGGCCCGCAGCGCCCGCAAGCCGGATTTTTTCCTCTTCGCGAATGAACTGGCGTTTGTCCACCGGGCCATCGTGGTGGTCAAGGGCTGGCACACGGGGAAATTCACCCCGAACATGCTGAAGAGCAGCCCCGAGATCTTCCGCTTTCTGGAGGAAAATGTGCTCAAGGAGGTCACCCGTTTCTTTCCGGTGGATGAGGAGGAGCCGGGCAATGCCCCTGATGTGACGAAGATCCTCGTGCTGCCCAGTCTGCCGACCGCCGAGCCGTTTCGCTCGCAGAGCGTGGCCATGCTCAAGGAGCATGGGATCGATGGCATCATTTCCTTCCGTTCCATGCTGCTCGACATCATCGAACGGGTGGAAATCAACAAGAGTTACGGCAAGTCCGACACGCTGCAGGTGATCCGCATCCTGAAAAACTACGACCTGCTCAAGCACGCGCAGCTCGATCTCATTGCCGAGCGCTATTCCGCCCCGCGCAAAGGCCCGCCCCGGCCATGAGCATCCATCCCTCGGCTCTCCTCGAGGAGGGCGTGCAACTTGGTGCGGGTTGCGTCATCCACGCCGGCGCGATCATCAAACAACACAGCGTACTCGGCGCCGGCGTGGTGGTTCACCCCTTCGCGGTCATCGGCGGTGACCCGCAGTATCTCAAGTTTGATCCGGCCACGGTTTCGGGGGTGCGCCTGGGGGCCGGCACCGTCGTCCGCGAGCATGTCACCGTCAACCGCTCCATTCATGCCCACCAGTTCACTCTGGTCGGCGACCGCTGTTTCCTCATGGCCAATGCGCATGTCGGCCACGATTGCGTGGTCGCGGATGACGTGGTGCTCGCCAATAACGTGATGCTCGCCGGCCACGTGGCCGTCGGCCGCCACACTTTCCTGGGGGGCGGCGCGGGCTTCCACCAATTCTGCCGCGTCGGCGAAGGGGCGGTCGTGGGCGGTCTGGCCCGCATCGCGCAGGATATCCCGCCCTTTGTGATGGCGGCCGAGCGGAATGAGATCATCGGGCTCAATCTCATCGGTCTGAAGCGCCGCGGCCTGGGTCGTGCCGCCATTGGAGAAATCAAAAAAGCCTTCCGCCTGGTCTATTTTACGCCGGGCAATATCAGGGACGTGGCGCGGGCGGCGCTGGAGGAGGGAACTTTCTCGACGCCGGAAGCACAACAATTTCTGACTTTTTTCACCGGGGGGAAGCGCGGTTTCGCGCGCGCGCGTCGCGAGGCAACGGCAGGAGAGGGCGATGGCGGGTAAGCTTGCCATCACCTGCGGCGATCCGGCCGGCGTCGGGCCGGAAATCATCGCGGCCTGGCTCTCCGCCCAGACGGCGGCAGCGCAAGACGTGGCCGTGATTGGTCCGTCCGCCTGGCTCGCCCGCCTCGAGACTCCCGCGGCCAAGATTGCGGTGGGACTCGAGGAATTTTCCGCCACGCCCGGGCAACCGACCGGGGAGGGCGCCTTGGTCGCCTGGGCGGCGCTGGAACGCGCGGCGGCGGGCTGCTTAAGTGGGGAATTTTCCGGTGTCGTGACCGGACCGGTCGGCAAGGCTGCTCTCGCCGGAATCGGCTATACTTTTCCGGGTCAGACAGAATTTTTTGCGGCGCGCTGGGGCGGCGAGCCGGTGATGGCGTTTTGCGGCGGTCGGCTCCGGGTGGTACTCGCGACCTGGCATGTGCCCTTGCATGAGGTGGCGCGTTTGCTCGGGCCCCACCTGCTGCGCCGCACCGTGGCTGCGGCCGATGCCCTGGCCCGGGCGGAAGGCATTCCGGCACCTCGGATCGGGGTGTGTGGACTCAACCCCCATGCCGGTGAAGGGGGGCTGCTGGGTTACGAGGAAAAGGATTTCCTCAACCCCGCCCTCGAACACCTGCGCGCGGAGTTTCCCGCCCTGTCGCTTTGCCAGCCCGGCGACACGCTGTTCGCCCGCGCGCTGCGCGGTGAGTTCGACGTCGTCGTCGCCCTTTACCACGATCAGGGGTTGGCCCCGCTCAAGGTCATCGATTTTGACGAGGCGGTAAATGTCACGCTGGGCCTGCCTTTTGTCCGCACCAGCCCGGATCATGGCACCGCTTTCGGGATCGCGGGGCAGGGGAAAGCCAGCCCGCGCAGCTTCACCAACGCCGTGGACGTGGCCCGGCGCTTGATAAATTTCCGTTCCCGGCAATAAGTATCCACCGTGTCCGCTTCCATCCCAGTCCTGGCCCCGCCCGAGGGGGTCCGCGAAGGCAACGAAAACCTGGTCCGCCTCACCGCCGAGGCGGGGGGGAAGGTTGCGGCGCTTATCGCCCGGGAACAGCAGGGGGACTACCTGCGCATCGCCATCACCGGCGGCGGCTGTAACGGTCTCAGCTATAAGCTGCGTTTTGTGCCCGAGGCCCGCAAAGGCGACATTCTCGTCCGTTCGGCGGGCGTGCCGGTGGTCGTGGACCCCAAAACCGCCCTCTATCTCAAGGGCACACAGCTCGATTATTCCGCCAAGATGGTGGCGGGCGGCTTCAAATTCTCCAATCCCAACGCCAAGGCCAGTTGTTCTTGCGGGGAAAGCTTTAGTGTCTGAGCGGGCCTTTTCGCTCTAAATAGGTGTTGTCATCATCGCGCTGAGAGGCAAAAACACCCCCGACCCACCTCCCTAGCAATCCTCTATCCTGAATGGCACTTCCTTCCTCTCCGCCTCCCGGCCGTACTCCGTATAATCGCGACAATCGTCGCAACAACGATCCTTTCGCCGCCATCCGCCGCAATATGCGGATCAAGTCGCCTCAGGTGCGGGTCATCAGTCCCGAAGGCCGCCAGCTCGGTATCATGGATACCCAGAAGGCCATCGCGCTCGCGTTGCAGTTCAATCTCGACCTCGTGGAGGTCGCCGCGGCCGCCACCCCGCCGGTCTGCCGCATCATGGATTTCGGCAAGTACGTCTACGATGAGCAGAAGAAGACCTCCCACGTCAAATCCACGGCGAGCAAGATCAAGGAAATCGAATTTACCCTCCGCATCGAGAAAGGTGATTTTCTCACCAAGGTCCGCCATGCCGAGGAGTTCCTCGACCACGGCAACAAGGAGAAGCTCCGGCTGAAATTCCGCGGCCGCGAGATGGCGCACACCGAGATGGGCTTTGAGGTCATGAGTCGTGCGCTCAAGGAATTGGAGACGATGGGTCACCCGGACTCCCCGCCCAAGCTGAGCGGCAAGCAAATCAACGTCATGCTCTCGGCGCTGCCGCCGAACAAGCGCAAGCTCAAGTTTCACGTCCGTGAGACCCCGGCGGCCCCGCCGCCGCCGGCGGAAACCGTGGGTTGACCAGTCCCCCTGCTGTCATGGCGCGGATCCCGACCCGAGGACTGCTGCCATGCTTCGCCCTGCTGACGGCGTGCACGGCTCCGGCCCAACCGTCGGCGCCCCCGCTCGCTCCGCCCGTCCCGCCCGCTCCTTTGGCGGTCAAGGTCGAATCGGCGCCGGTGCGCGCCGCCCCCACGCGGCCGGCGGCCCCCGTCCTCTGGGCCGTGACCCGCTTGCGCAACATCGATTATGTCAGCGTGCGTGAGGTGGCCCGGCGCTTTGGCCTCAAGCCCGACTGGGTGAAAGCCGAGCAGGTGATGACGCTCGGTGATGCGCACGGCCTCCGCTTCACCTTCGAGAGCAACCAGAATGATTTTTATTTTGACGGGATGCGGGTGTTTATGGGTCGCCCCGTGCTGCTGCACCGGGACAGCCTCTGGGTCAGCCTGCTTGATGTGATCAAGCTCGTGGCCCCGCTGTTCCGGCCGGCCGACCACCTGGCGCTCCTGCCCATGACCGCGCCGAAGACCATTGTGCTGGATCCCGGCCATGGCGGGATTGATCCGGGCACGGAGAACAAGCGGGTGGGGATCAATGAAAAGAGCGCCACGCTCGACGTCGCGCTGCGCCTGAAGAAAATCCTCGAGCCGCAGGGCTGGCGGGTGCTGCTGGTGCGCACGGAGGACCGCGAACTCTCCCGGGATAAAAAAACCGATCTGCTGATGCGCAACGATTTCGCCAACCGGAACAACGCGGATGTTTTTCTCAGCATCCATTTCAACTCCGCGGAGCGTGCCACCGGGGTGGAGACCTATACCTTGCCGCCGCAGTTCATGCTCTCCAGCGGCGACGAGACGGGCGATGGCATGACCAATGTGGCCTATCCCGGCAACCGGCTCGACTACGCCAACCTGCTGGTCGGCGAACAGCTGCACCGGGCCTTGCTCGCCGGGTTGAAGACGCCCGACCGGGGCTTCAAGCGCGCCCGCAAGGCCGTGTTGCGGATGCTCGACTGCCCCGGGGTGCTCGTGGAGTGTGCCTTTCTCTCCAACGACGCGGAGGCCCGCCGGGTGGCCACGCCGGAGTTTCGCCAGCAGATCGCCGAAGCGCTGGCGGCCGGACTGAAAAACTACGCCGAAGCCCTCGCGGTCTTGCAGCCCGCGCCAGTTACCAAATAATCCTGCGCATGAAAGCATTTCGTTGGCGCTGCTGGATTTTTTCAACCTTGGTCCTGCTCGCGGCCAATACCGTCCGCGCTTGGGACTATGAGGGGCATCGCGCTGTCAATCAACTGGCGTTGGCGGCGCTGCCCGCGGATTTTCCGGCGTTTGTCCACGAACCGGCCAACGCCGAGCGCATCGCCTTTCTCTCCGGCGAGCCTGATCGCTGGCGCAATGTGCCCGACCTGCCGATCAAGCATTACAATGGGATGGATCACTACTGTGACCTCGAGCAGCTGGCCGACGCCGGGTTGGACGCCACCAGGGTGCCTTCGTTGCGGTACGAGTTCATTCTCGCGTTCGCCGCCGGTCGCGCCGCGCACCCCGCGATGTTCCCGGCCGAAGAACCGGCGAAGAACCTCGACCACTCGCGCGAATGGCCGGGCTTCGCCCCGTGGGCCATCACGGAGTATTACGGCAAGCTGAAGGCGACGTTCTCCTACCTCAAGGCCTACGAGGAGGCCGGTGCGCCCGGGGAAATTGCCGAGGCCCGGGCCAATGTCGTTTACCTGATGGGGATTATGGGCCACTACGTTGCCGATTGTGCCCAACCGCTGCATACCACCAAGCATCATAACGGTTGGGTGGGACCCAATCCGAATGGCTACACCACCTGGTCCGGCATCCATAGCTGGATCGATGGCGGTCTGGCGGCGAAAGCCGGCCTGGCCGCTGAGGGACTCGCGCGGAACCTTGCGCCCCGGCTCGCGCCCCGGCCAGTCCTCTCGGTCGCCGCGCGGGCAGACGGGCGGGATCCGGTGTTCGTGGCGGTCATGGACTATCTGCTCGCCCAAAACCGACTGGTGGAACCGCTCTACCAATTGGAAAAGGCGGGCCGGCTCAGCAATGCTCAAGAGAAGAACGACCGGAGCAGACGATTTCCCGGGCCGGTCGATGCGGCGGGGCGCGCCTTGATTGAAGGTCAGCTGCTCAAGGGCGGGGAAATGCTCAGCGCCATCTGGGCGACGGCCTGGAAACAGGCGGCGCCGGAAGTCTACCTGCGCGCCCAGTTGTTGAAACGGCAGACCGCTGCCGCCAAGACCACGCCATGAACGTACTCATCACGCTCGGTTGGGTCGCGTTGGGCGGAGCCCTAGGCTCGGTTGCCCGGGTCTTGGTTGGGCTGGCCCTGACCAGTCGTTTTCCCTGGGCCACGCTGCTGGTCAACGTCAGCGGTTCATTGCTGATCGGCTGGCTGATCACCCGCATCGGGCCGGGTGATACCGCCGCCGCCGTCTCATTGCGCAATCTGCTGGTGGCTGGTTTCTGCGGGGGCTTCACGACTTTTTCCACGTTCAGCTGGCAGACACTTGATCAGATGCAAAAAGGGCAGTGGGCGGCTGCTGCAATGAACGTCATCTTGTCGGTCGTCCTTTCCCTGGTGGCGGTGTGGCTGGGTTTCCGACTGGGACGCGCATGAAGGCGTTCAGCAGCTGCGGCGCTCTGCGAGCGCCGATGACGGCGGTCATAGACCGCCGCTACAGTTTTCGTTATTGTGCCTTGTTGTGCCTTTGTGTGGCCATCCCTGTTACCCAGGCCGGTGACCTCGCGGCCCGGGTCGTCATCCTGGCGAACTCCCGTGAGCCCGAGTCGGTCGGCCTGGCCGAGTTCTATGCGGAAAAGCGGGGCGTGCCCCGGGTCAACATCATCGCCTTGCCGCTGCCCGAAGCGGAGAGCATCACCTGGCGCGAGTTTATCGACCAGGTTTACCAGCCCCTGCAGGATGAGTTATATCGGCGCGGTTGGCTTGAAGGCACGGCCACGAGCCTGCTGGATAAGCTCGGACGCAAGCGCTACGGGTTTTCGGGCCATCACCTCTCATATCTGGTGCTGTGCCGCGGGGTGCCGTTGCGCATTTACAACGACCCGACCCTGCTCGACGAAAAAGCCGGCAAGAAAATCATTCCCCAGTTCAACAAGAATGAGTCCGCGGTCGATGCCGAGCTGAGCCTCCTGGCGCAAAGCGGCTACGAGATCACGGGGCTGATCGCCAACCCCCTGTTTGCCAACGAACGACCATCCGCCCTCGACGCCGAGACCGTGGTAAAGGTGACCCGGCTCGACGGTCCCACCGAGCAAAGCGCCCGCAACTTGGTCACGGCGGCACTGGAAGCGGAGACTCGCGGCCTGCTCGGCCGCTATTACATCGATACGATGGGCCCGCATCCCGACGGCGACCAATGGCTCGAGTCGACGCGGGCCCAGTTGCAGGGTTTGGGTTTTGATGGCGACACCGAGCGGACCGGCGCGACCCTGAACGCCGCGGCGCGGTTCGATGCACCGGTGTTTTATTTCGGCTGGTATACCGGCGATCTCAACGGGCCGTTGGCTGTCGCGGGGTTCGCTTTTCCGCCGGGGGCCGTGGCGCTGCACATCCACAGTTTCTCGGCGCAAACCTTGCGCTCCGCCACGCAGGGCTGGTGCGGACCGTTGGTGGCGCGCGGGGTGACCGCCACCGTGGGCAATGTGTTCGAGCCCTTTTTGCCGCTCACCCACCGGCCGCACCTCCTGCTGCGCGCTCTGAGCCAGGGCAAAAATTTCGGCGATGCCGTCTATTATGCCCTGCCCGCGCTGAGCTGGCAGGCAGTGGCGATCGGCGATCCGCTGTATCGCCCGTTCAAGGTTTCCCTGGAGGAGCAGGAACGGTTATCGGGCACCCTTTCGCCTTACGTGATCCTGCGCCGCGCGAACCTGTGGTGGGATCAGAATAAAAAGACCGACGCCTTGGCGCTGCTGCGGGCCGGTTTGAGCCAGCAGCCGGGGCTCGTGCTCGGACTTGCCCTGGCACAGCGCACCCTCGCCGCAGGTGAGGCGAAGGCCGCCGTTGCCGCGCTGGATTTTGTGGCGCACGTAAAGGAATTCCGGCCGGAGGAATGGCCGCTCGCCCGCGAAGCCGCCGCCTTCCTCGCGGCCCATGACGCCCGCTCCGGGGCTTTGTCCGTCTACGCGGCGCTGGCGCGAATGAATGCACCGACGCCCGAGGCGCATCAGGCGTTGCTGAATGAGGCGCGCGCCGTGGCCGACGCGGCGGGAGATTTGGCGCGATCGTTGGAATTCACCCGGCAGTTGAACGCGCTGCCTGTGCCGGCGGTGCCGCCGGCGCAGTTAACCCCTTGACGACGCGAATTTGAAATTTCGCCAATGGTTGCGTGGGTAGGGTGAGGCGTCCCGCCGAGCCGCGACTCCACGGGAGATGAAAAAAGGCTCGCCGGAATGGCGAGGCTCAGGAGCCGGCGGGAACAGCCTCAGATCTTCTCCACGATCTTGTCCGCCAGGCCGTAGGCGATGGCTTCCTGGGCATTCAGGTAAAAGTCGCGGTCGGAGTCCTTGGCGACTTTATCGAACGTCTGGCCCGAGGCCGTCGCGAGGATCTGGTTCAACTCGGTGCGGAGTTTCTCCATTTCCTGGGCCTGGATGTTGATGTCCGAGGCCGGACCGACCATCCGACCGGTGATGAGCGGCTGGTGGATCAGGACGCGAGCGTGCGGATAGATCAGGCGGCGACCCTTCTTGGCGGCGCTGAGCAAGATCGAACCCATCGACGCGGCCATGCCGGTGACGACGATGGTGACCGGCGAGGAAATGAGCTTGATGGTGTCAAAAACCGCCATGCCGGCCGTGATGGAGCCGCCGGGGGTGTTCATGTAGAAGGTGATCTCCTTGCCCGGCCCGGTGGTCTCGAGGTACAGCAGCTTTTCCGTGAGGTCCTTGGCGGTCTCATCGGTCACGGCACCCCAGAGGAAAATCTTCCGTTGCTCCAGAAACTTTTTTTGGATCATGGCGCCGACCGGGGCAGGCGTGGTTTTCACGGCAGCCTCGTCGTCTTCATCTTCATCGTCGCAGCGGGGCACGAGCGGGTTCTGGTAATCGCGGGTCAGATGGTGGGCGGACATGAGGTCGAAACGTGCACCGCCCGGGCCGTTTTGCGAGTAGTTTTTCTTCCCCCTGATTGCCCCTGGCGCCCTGCCGCCAGTCTTGGCCGGCGTGCAGCCCCGTGTGCAACGTCTCGCCGGCAACCGCGTGGACCTTCAGGCCCGGCGAATCTATCCGGGCACGGTCGAATGGGCCGGCGGGCGCATTCTCCGCCTCCGCCCCGAGCCGGGGAAACGCTACCTGCATTTCATCGCCCCGGGCTTTGTGGACGCTCACATTCACATTGAGAGCTCCCTGCTGCCACCCGCGGAATTCGCGCGTTTCCGTTACTTCGCGGGCCTCGCCTTCCAGATCGCCAGGATGTCGGGCGAACCTTGGGCGCGAATGCCGTTGTCGTTGAGAATCTCCTCGGTCGCGGCCATCATCTCCAGGCGGGGAAAAATCATCGTCTCGGCGGCTTGGGTGGCGAAATCAACGATGATGAACTCGTCCTGGGCGTCGCGGAGCACCGTGACGAGGTGGGCGAGGTTCTTGATCCTGGTGCCGTTGATGGTGTCCACGACCTTCAGCACCGGGGTGCCGTAGCCCTTTGATAACTTGTGGGGCAGAAACGGAGAAGAGACAAAGACCAGTTCCTCGTCGACGAAGGCCGGCTGGTCGCTGCGGCGGGTGATAAGGGGGTTGCCCAGGCTGCTGAGCGCGCTGACCGCGGCCGGGTTGGCCCCGGTGAGCGCGGTGACAAACTCCTCCGTCGCCACCGAGAAAACGAGCGGGCCGAAAACGAAATACGCCGGGTATTGGCCGTGGAGAAACGGAATGAGCTTCGGCCGGTCGGCCGACACGGGCACGCTGATCGCGAGGGGCTTGCCGGCCCGCAGGATGGTGAGGGGCACCTTCCCGTCCTTGGTCACGTGCTGGACTTGGTAGCCGAAACGGACGCGAAGGTTGTCGCCGAGTTTGATCATCCCTTCGTTGTCGATCGGCGTGTCGCCGATACTGGTGATGATGTCCCACGGCTTGAGCGGGTAGGCGGCATCGCTCTTGTAGGGTTCGTGCACGACAATACCCTGGACGGCCTTGTCGAGTTTGAGGTAGGCGCGCAGCGCGGTGTTTTCCAGGGTTTGGTAGACTTCGAAGAAGCCCGGTTTACCGTCGTAATGGCCGTCCGCGATATCCTTGAGGAACAGCTCAATTTCCTCGCTCGGGATGATGTAGCCGATGTTCTGGGCGTTGGTCAGATGGCTGTAGGCGAGGCCGATGACCTGGTCGTTGACCATGGCGGGCCCGCCGCTGTTGCCGGGGTTGATGGCCGCATCGATTTGCACGCGCAGGCCGGCGACGGGGTAGTTGTAGCCGACGAATTCGATGCGCGAAACGATCCCCTTGGTGATCGAGAGGCTGGTGCCCCCGGTCGGGTAGCCATAGACGAGGACGTTGTCCTTGATCTGCGGCAGCGCACTGGCGCGGGGCAGGGCCGGGTGCGTGTTGAAGAACGTCTCATCCTCCAGCTTGAGGATGGCGAGATCGATGCCGGGCGCGATATATTCAACGGTGGCGGAAAGCTTGTCGCCCGATTGGTTGGCCTGCACCTGCACTTGGCTGGAGTAGAGGACGACGTGGGCGTTGGTCAGGATGCGCCGGCCCTCGATGATGATGCCCGTGCCGCTGGCCTCGCGCGGCGAGGATTTTGACCACGGCTTGGTCAACTCCGGGGCCCGGGTCGTCGCGAAGACCTTCACCACGGAGTTTTCGACCATGCCGGCCTTGGTCTCGGGCGCGGCGGCGGCGGGCTTTTCCGGGGCCGGGGACTGGGCGGCGAGCCGGACGGTCAGGCAAAGGGCGGCAAAGATTAGGACGGCGAAGGCGCGAACGGGGCGGCTGGGGTGGTTCATATAAAAGGGCGCAGTCTACGTTCCGGCCGCTGCCCGGCAACCGCATTGTGGGCTGCGCCACCCCGGTCGGCCGGGCGGGCGACTACTCGGGTTTTGCCCCGGCCTTGATCCAGGCGGCGATCACGGCGCGCTCCTGGTCGGTGATCTGCGTCACGTTGCCGAGGGGCATGATGCGGGTCACGACCACCTGCTGGTAGAGGCGCTGCGAATTCTGCAGGATGTCCGCCGGGGTGTGGAGCAGGACGCCGGCCTGGGGCACGGTGATGCCGGGGAAGGTGGGGGCGGGCGAATGGCAGACCACGCAGCGTTGGCCGACGATGGTGCGCACGCGGTTGAAGTTGACTTCGCCCTCCACGGGCGGGAGCGGGGCCAGGCGCGGGGTGGTCCACCAAGCGGTGATCCCGAGCAGCACCGCGCCGAATACGGGATAAGGCCAGGCGTAGACCCCTTGGTGTTTGCGATTGAAGAAATGCCGGATGCTGACGGCGGCCGCGCAAATGAGCATGAGCACCGCCCAGTTGTAGGGATGCGCGTAGGTCGCCGCGTAGTGGTTGCTCACCATGATGAAGATCACGGGAAGGGTGAAGTAGTTGTTGTGCACGCTGCGCTGCTTGGCGCGCTGGCCGTCCCGCGGGTCCGGTTTGCCGCCGGCACGCATGGCGGCCACCATCCGTTTCTGCCCGGGAATAATGACGAAGAAAACATTGGCCGCCATGATCGTGCCGATGGCCGTGCCGACATGGATGAACGCCGCGCGACCGCCGAACGTGCGGGCGAGGCCCCACGACAGCGCCGTGATCAAGCCGAAGGCCACCAGCCCGAACAGGCCGTCGCGTTTGCCGAGCGGGGATTTGCACAGCAGGTCGTAGATGATCCAGGAGCCGACCATGCTGGCCGCGCCGAGGCCGACCGCTTGCAGCGGCGTGAGGACGCGGACATTGGCATCCACCATCATCGCACCCGCCTTCAGCCAGTAAAGGAGCCCCAGCAGGGCCGTACCTGAGAGCCACGTGGTATAGGCCTCCCATTTGAACCAATGCAGCTTTTCCGGCAGCGCCGCCGGCGCGACGAGGTATTTCTGCGGATTGTAGAAGCCGCCGCCGTGCACGGCCCAGAGTTCGCCGCCCACGCCTTTCTTTGCCGCGTCGGAATCCGGCGGCGGGGCCTCGATGCTGTTGTCGAGCCAGATGAAATAGAAGGACGAACCGATCCAGGCGATCCCGGCGATGACATGCAGCCAGCGCACCAGCATGCTGAGGAATTCGAAAAGGTAGGAGTCCATCGCCGGCGCTCAGTAACGCACTTTATCGGTCTTCTGCGCCCACGCCTTGAAGGTCGCCTGCGCGGCCTCGCGCAGCAGCGGACTCATCTTGATGGCGCGCTGTTCCGGCGGCAGGGGCACCTGCTGGTAGATGAAGTCGTCGTCGAAACCGATCGCGGCGGCGTCACCGCGGGTGTTGCCGTAATAGAGTGTCGGGATGCGCGCCCAGTAGACGGCGGACAGGCACATCGGGCACGGCTCGCAGCTGGTGTAGAGTTCGCAATCCGTGAGCTGGAAGGTTTCGAGATTGGCGCAGGCGTCGCGGATGGCGACGACCTCGGCATGGGCGGTCGGGTCATTCGTGGACGTCACCCGGTTGTGGCCCCGGCCGACAATCTGGCCGGAGCGGACGATGACGCAGCCGAACGGCCCGCCGCGCCCGGACTGCATGCCGTCCTCGGCGAGTTTAATGGCTTCCCGCATGAATTGGTCCTGACTCATTCTCAGGGCATGAAACCAGAGAATGGGACTCTGGCGAGAGAGATGCGCATTGTTTCCCGGCTTTGGAATATCCTGCTGACAGCTGGCAGGCATCCGTTTTCAGTGCAGTCTGCCATATGAGTTCTGCTCCAGTCATTTCCGGCCTCGAAATCCGCGGGCCGCTGAATCCGGGCTACGCCGAAATCCTCACACCCGCAGCCTGCCGCTTCCTCGCCGGCTTGGTGCGGCAATTTCAGCCGCGGCGTGCCGAGCTGCTCGCCCGCCGCGTTGAACGCCAGCGCGCCATCGATGCCGGGCAGCTGCCCGATTTCCTGCCTGAGACCGCCGCCATCCGCGGCGGGGATTGGCGCGTGCCGCCGCCGCCGGCCGACCTGCTCGACCGCCGCACCGAAATCACCGGCCCCGTCGACCGGAAGATGGCCATCAACGCGCTCAACTCCGGCGCCCAGTGCTGGATGGCCGACTTCGAGGACGCCAACTCGCCGACCTGGGAAAACTGTCTGGAGGGTCAGATTAATATGCGCGACGCCGCCCGCCTCACGCTCACCTACACCAGCCCCGAGGGCAGGAAATACGCCCTGAAGGACAAGATTGCCACCATCCTCGCCCGCCCGCGGGGCTGGCACATGGAGGAAAAACACGTACTCCTCAACGGCCAGCGCCTCTCCGCTTCGCTCTTCGACTGGGGATTGTATTTTTTCCACAACGCGAAGACGCTCCTCGCCCGTGGCTCCGGTCCCTATTTCTACTTGCCGAAAATGGAGAGCCATCTCGAGGCCCGTCTCTGGAACGACGTCTTCGTTCACGCCCAGGCCGCGCTGGGTCTGCCGCGCGGCACCATCCGCGCCACCGTCCTCATTGAAACCATCACCGGCGCGTTCGAGGCGGAAGAGATTCTCTATGAGTTGCGCGACCATGTCTCGGGCCTGAACTGCGGCCGCTGGGACTATATGTTCAGCATGGTCAAAAAATTCCGCAATCATGCGGGTTACGTTTTCCCCGATCGCACGTTGATCACGATGACCGTGCCGTTCCTGCGCGCCTATTGTTTCCATGTCATCAATGTCTGCCACCGTCACGGGGCCTATGCCATGGGCGGGATGGCCGCGCAGATTCCGATCAAGAACGATCCCGCGGCGAACGAAGCGGCTCTCGCCAAGGTTCGCGCCGACAAGGAACGCGAAGCCTCCGACGGTCATGACGGCACGTGGGTCGCCCATCCGGGACTCGTGGCCACGGCGATCGAGGCTTTCGCCCGGCACATGAAAGGGCCGAATCAGCTCCAGGTGATCCACGACGTAAAAATCGCTCCCGCCGACCTACTGGCGCCGCTGCACGGTCCCATCACGGAAAACGGCGTCCGCTGGAATCTCCACGTCGGTGTCCGCTACCTCGAGGCCTGGCTGGGCGGTTCGGGCGCCGAGCCCATCCATAACCTGATGGAAGATCTGGCGACCTCGGAAATCTCCCGCGCCCAGCTGTGGCAGTGGCTGAAGTTCAGCGCGAAGCTGGACGATGGCCGTCCGGTCACCGCGGAGCTCTACGACCGGTTGCTGGCCGAAGAACTCATCCAGATTCGCGCCGAATACGGTGCGGAGCGCTACGCCTCCGGTCATTTTCCGGCGGCGACGGACCTCTTCATGAAGATGTCGAAGAGCGAGCATTTCGACGAGTTCCTCTCGCTGCCGGCCTACGAGCTGCTGCCATGAGCGGAAAAACTCCAAGCTCCAACCTCCAATGAATAACCGAATTCAAAACACCAAATTGAAGGCTTGGATATTTGAGCTTCATTGGAGCTTGGCTGTTGGAGGCAGGAGCTTCTCTTTCTCTGGCTGATGTCCCTCTCTCTCGCCCAACTCAATACCAGCGACCGCGCGGCCTTTACCGCCGCACTCGGCCAGCTGTTCGAGCATTCGCCGTGGGTGGCGGAGGAGACGTGGGCTAAGCGCCCCTTCGCCAGTGCCGAGGCCCTTCACGCCGGGCTTTGCCGCACGATGCAATCTGCGCCGACGGAGCGACAGCTCGCGCTGATTCGCGCCCATCCCGACCTGGCCGGCCGCCTGGCCCAGCAGAGGAAACTCACCGCCGAGTCCACCCGCGAGCAGGCGAGCGCCGGGCTGCTTGAGCTGAGCGCCGCCGAATTGGCCGCGTTCACCGCCCTCAACGATGCTTACAAGGCAAAGTTCGGTTTCCCATTTATCATCTGCGCCCGACTCAACGCCAAGGCGGTCATGGTCGCAGCCCTACAAGCTGGACTGACCAATCCACCGGCTACCGAATTCGCCACCGCGCTCGCCGAAATCGAAAAAATCGCCCGGCTGCGGCTGCAGGACACCTTGCAGAGCTGAGAGTCACCCCGAAACACACCAAACACACGAAATGAGAAAATCCCTCCCTATTTCGTGTATTTCGTGTATTTCGGGGTGAACAATAATTCATCCCATGCCCGGCAAACTCAGCACCCACGTCCTCGACCTCACCACCGGCCGGCCGGCGGCCGGGATGCGGATCGAGCTTTGGCAACTCGACGGCAAACCCCTCCTGCTCAAGGCCGTCACGACCAACGCCGACGGCCGCGTCGACGCCCCGCTGCTCGCCTCCACGGCCATGACCGTCGGCGCCTATGAACTGGTCTTCTTCGTGAAGGACTACTTTGTCACCCACGGAAAAGACAGCCCCTTCCTCGATCGCGTCCCGATTCGCTTCGCCCTCGCGGACGCCGCCGCCTCCTACCATGTCCCGCTGCTGGTCACCCCGTGGGCTTACCAGACCTACCGCGGGAGCTGAAACCCGGGCTTGTCGAAACCCGACCAAGGCGTATCTTCCCGGCATGAGCCAGAACGTCGAAGCCATCATTGACGAGCAGGGCCAGGTGCGCCTGCTCCGGCCGCTGCGCTTCCCGACGGCGCGTCGGGCGATGGTCATGATTCTCGACGACGATCCTCTCGAATCGGCCCGCGTGAGCGAACCGGCGTTGGCGGCAGACTGGAACCGGCCCGAGGAGGACGCCGCGTGGTCGCACCTGCAGCAGGGTCGATAGTGCCAGTGCCGTTTCCATTCTCGGATCTGAGCCGCGCCAAGCTAAGGCCAGCGGTGGTCTTGGCCGATGCCGGCCGCGGCGACTGGATCCTCGGCCAGATCACCAGCAAACCCTACGCCGATCCTGGCGCTGTGCTGCTCCGTAACGCCGATTTCCTCCAGGGCTCGCTGCGACTCGACCGCTACGCCCGGCCCGGAAAACTTTTCACCGCCCATCAAAGCCTGCTTGCGGCGGAGGCCGGCAGACTGAAACCTGCCTCACTGGCCCGGGTGATCAACGCCGTGGTCCGGCTTCTGCAGCCCCAGCCCTGACATGACCACCGCCAGCTGCCACGTCCCGCTGCTGATCACGCCCTGGGCCTGCCAGACCTACCGCGGGAGCTGGACTGTAGTCAGTTTAGCCAATGCCTGAGACAAAACCTAAACTGTGCAAGAAATGTGGCTCGACGGATTTCGGCACCTGGACATCTTCTAGTCGCGGAACTGTGCATTTCTACTGCCGTATCTGTAGACGTGTTAGAGCCAGTGCTTATTCCTCCCGCAAGGAGCGTAAGGGAGGTCGGCACTCGCGGCGTGAGTGGTTGGAGAAATTGTTACATTTCAAGCAATGCCCACGCTGCAATCGTTATTGGGCGCAGATTCCTGCGCGGCCGGATAAACGTTATCGGTATGTTTGGACGAAAGATCATGTGATTCCACTCACGAAAGGCGGAACAGATTCTATCGAGAATATACAGCCATTGTGCTACCGGTGTAATTCCTCAAAGTGTAATCGGATTTAAACTCCGGTTTAGTATGAAATTCCCTTCACTATCATCGGGTCAACGGCTGATTCAACTGCTCGACCAGCTCGGCTGGGTGACGGACGAGCCGGGCCGATTGACGCGGACCTTTCTGTCGCCGGCGATGCGCCGGGCGAATGTGCTCGTGGCTGGCTGGATGAAAGCAGCGGGACTGCA
>JANMVS010000020.1:0-9171 GCA_031392885.1 Verrucomicrobiota bacterium | reverse complement strand
GCCGCTGGCGTTCACGGCGGAGAAGGTCGCCCCGTGGCCGGTCGTGACGGTTTGGTTGACCAGGCGACTGGAGAGCACAGTCAGGCTGGCGGCGTTGCTGGTGGCGTTGCCGGCGGAGTTCGTCGCGGTGACGGTGTAGGCTGCGGCGTCGCCGGCGACAGTGCTGACAATGCTGAAGGAAGTGCCGGTGGCGCCGCTGATGTTCACGGCGTCTTTGCGCCACTGGAAGGTGGGCGTGGGAGAACCGCTCGCGGCGGCGGTAAAGGTGACGGAACTGCCCAGCGTTACCGTTTGGCTGGCGGGTTGCGTGGTGAAAACGGGGGCGGTGGCGGCGGCGCTGACGGTGAGGGTCGCCGCGGTGCTGACCACGGAGCTGACCGAGTTGGTGGCCACGACGGTGTAGGACGCGGCGTCGCCCGCGGCGGCACTGGCGATGTTGAAGGTCGCGCTCGTGGCGCCGCTGATGTTGACGGCATCCTTGCGCCACTGGAAAGTGGGCGTCGGATTACCGCTGGCGGCGGCGGTGAAGGTAACACTGGCGCCGGTCGTTACGGATTGGCTCGTGGGCTGCGTCGTGAAGACGGGAGCCGTGGTGGCCGAGCCTGTCACCGTGATAGCATAGGCATAAATGTCAGAGCCGAATCCGGTGGCGTTAATGGCATCCCAGGCTTGCAAGGTCAGATTAAATGTCCCGGCCGAGGTCGGGGTGCCGGCGAGATGAAGAGAAAAAGGGGCGGATCCATTGACGGTGCCCGCAGCGCTTAGGCCGGAAAAATCCAAGCCCGGCGGGACTGATCCCCCAATGACCCACGACTGGATCGGTGTTTGGGTGCCATTGATGGTGTAGAACACCGAGACGGGCGAACCCGCGGCCACCGTGAGGCCGGTTGCGGAGCCGGTCGTTGGGACGAGCGGGGTGGCTCCGACCATAGTGTTCACGGCCCCCAGGACGGCGACCGCGGCGACCGCTGCCTTGAGCACCGCGCCGACCGGCGAGGCGATGATCATTTCTTCGGCGACGGCCACGGCGCTCACGACGGGCATCCGTTGCAACAGCACCATGAGGATGGCGCCGGGTAGGTTGAGCCAATGTAAACGGTGTTGCAGTAAGGCGGAGATTTTCATGGGGCAAATGAGCCGATGGCTCGTTACAAGGTTGGGGGGGCGGGTCCTCGCATGGGAGAGACAATCCAACCAACCGTGCCAGGGGGAAAGCGGGTTGCGGTAACAAGGTTGTTACCTATCCGGGTTAAAACCGCAGAACGAATTGTCCGGCGAGCGTATCGGAGTGATGGTCGGATTCGCCGATGCCGCCGTACTGATGGCTGTATTGCAGTTTGAGTTCGGTGTGCGGCGTGAAACGGTAACCGGGCGCGAAGTCGATGCGCCAGACATTGCGACCCCAGCGAACCTGACCGCCGCCGCCATCGGCCAGCGTCCCGTAGAGTTGCTGGTTCCAGCGCAGGGCGCTGAAGAACTGGGGGGTGAACTTGTATTTCACTTCGAGATAGTAGGCCACGGTCTTGGCGCGGCCCAGTCCCGGGATCGCAAAACTAGCCTCATAGCACTCGGCCCAGAATTGCATCTGATGCCAGGCAAATCCGAGGTCCTGCGCCAGGACGATCTCGCGGTAGTCGTCGAGGGTGTGGCCGGCGGCCAAGCTCGGCCGGGCGGCGGGAATGAGATAAGTTCCGCGACTGGCGGAGAAGCCAAGGTTCCACCTTTCATCCGGCCGGTAGCCCAGGCGGCCACTGAAGGTCGGATGCTGCCACTGGACTTGGGCCGCATCCCATTGGGCGGGACGGGATGAGAGGGCGCCATTCTTCACCTCGAACGCATAGCTGGTTTTTCCCACGACGCCGGTGATCGCCGCGCCACTGGCATAGCTGGGACCCCAGATGACGGGCAGCCGGCGAGGCTTATCGACGTATTCGTTGCGTGCGGCGGAATGCGGCTTGATGAAGGCCCACGACAAGAGCGTATCCCGTGAGCCCACCGCCGCGATATCCCACATGGCCGTCAGGTTCTCATAGGGCAGCGGCGCGGTGATGAAGGGATTGCCCCACTCGTGCGACCGCGGCACCCAATTGCCGACCACCGTTGCAAACTTTCCGATCTGCAGATTGATGAGGCCATCCGCCCGCGGTGCGACGCGGAGAGCGTATTCGTCGAGTCGCCACTCCAGGTCGCCCTCACTTGGATCGAAACCGTGATCCAGCCGTGACTGGGCAAAGACATAGACCCGGGGACCAAGCTGCGCGTCGAGAAACAGGGAGAGTCGCGGATTGAGGAGGGAGTCATGGTCAGTGTAGAGGAGGCCGGGCGCCGGTTGCGGGAAGCGGTAACCCTCCAGGCTGAGGGTGCCACTGAGGCGCGCCCGCAGTTGGCCTTGATATCCAGCCCATGAGAGGGCGTCATCCACCCGATCGAGGAAATCGTCAGCGCCCGCCGCCGCCGTTATTCCGGCGGCCAGATAGCAGCAGAGGAGCAGATGCTTCTTCAACACGAATGGACGCTGACGGTGGGCGCGGGTGAGGCTAGGCAAAAGCGGACGGCAAACTCCGTCCAGTCTGCCTCGGATCGGACCAGGAGCAAATCCCCCCGGTGCAGGCGGGCGAGTTCCCGGGCGAGGTTCAAGCCCAAGCCGTGGCCCGGTTGGTTTTCCCCCATGGCTCCGCGGTGAAATCGTTGGAAAATGTGCTCCCGGGCCGCCGCCGGGATCGCCGGGCCCGTGTTGCCGATCAGCAGCAGGCCCTCGTGCCCTTCGACGCGGACCGTGAGACGGATGCGGCCGCCAGGCCGGTTATATTTGCGGGCATTCTCCAGCAGGTTTTGCAGGATCAAGGCCGTGTAGTTTTTCTCCCCCGCGATCAGCATGACCGGCGGGAAATCCGTCTTAAGGGTGAGATCGAGTGCCACGGGCAGCGTGCCCAGGTCGTCGAGTGAACCTTCGAGGAGTTGAATAAGATCCAGCGGACCGAGGTTGAGTTGCAGCCGTCCGGCGTCCATCCGCGAGAGCAACAGCAGATCCTCGATCACACTCGTAAGCCGGAAGGTCTGGTGGACGAGCGTGGCGACTTCCTCGCGGATCGCGGGCGTCAGTTTTTCGTCCGCTAGCAGCTCCTCGAGGCCGGCGCGGAGCACGGTCACCGGGGTCTTGAGCTGGTGGGAGGCGTCGGCCGAAAAACGGGCGGACCGCTGGAGTTCCTCATGGGTCACCTCGAGGGCGGTTTCCGCCCGCTCCCGCTGCGCGCGATTTTCCGCCGAGGCTACGACGAGTTGCTCCACGGGCCGGGAGAGTCGGTGCGAGAGGAAATGACTGACCAGAAAGGCCCCGAGGAGCAGCACCCCACCCGCGCCGGAAAATTGCCAGAACAGCCGCTGTTGCCGGGCGTTGGATTCGCTGAGCGAATAGAGGCAAACTTCGTAGGCGGGGGGAAAAAGTGAGCCCGGATTGAGCTGCCGGTAAAACACGAGGCATGACTGACCGGCGAGGTCGAGGGGAAAACTGGACTCAACATGATCGGTTGCGGCTAGCTCGCGGGTGAGCCGGCGGGTGAGTTCCGTGCGAGCCGGCTCCGCCAGAGTCGGCAAATAGATCAAACCCTGGACCCAAATGCCGGTGATCATGGTCCGGGAGAGCCGCGGCCCCGGCAAATCCAGGGGCTTGAACCCGAGCACCAGAGTGGCGATCGCCTGGCCGTTCTCGGTCGAGACAATCGGCATGGCGATGATCTCGTTGAGAATTTCGCCGGGATCGGCGGAGTTCCGGCGCAAATAACCGGTTTGGGCTTCGGCGGGCAGGGCCGGCAGGGCTAGTTGGGCTTCATCCGCCGGCAGCAGCTGGCCCACGTCGCGGGCGTCGGGGGGGGCGATCACGGCGCCCTGTCCGTCGAGGAAACGATAGAATCGGGCGTGCAAGGCGTACGTAGCGGGATCCCAGGCGCCCTGGTCCGTCCGTTGCATGAGGTCGAGCAGTTCGTCGCGGGCGCTGGGGTAAAGGAGATCGAGCGCATTGTCCTCCAGGGCGGCGTGAATCCGCGGCCGGCGTGCGAGGGCGCGGCACCGCTCGGTGAGGATGGCATGGCGGATCTCCTGCAGGGCATGAAACGCCGCCAACTCACTCTGGAATTCCCGCGCGAGGTCGCGCCGGACATTGGCCGCGACATTGCGCTGCGCGAAGAACAGCGCCAGGGCGGTGACGGCGCTGACGACCAGCATCATGGTGACCAGCAGTCGGGTGCGAAAACTCCCGAATCCGGCTTGGGCCGGCTGGGGTGGGGCGATCACGGAAAATCGAGGTGCAGCGCCGCGTCCGCGGTCAGGTCCACGGGGCGCTCCAGCGTGGTCCGGCTGTCCAGCCAAACCTTGAGGATGTAATGTCCGGCCGGCAGACCGCTCAGCCGGTAATGGCCCGCGGCATCGGTGATGACGTAATGGGGGGTGGCGAGCACCAGCACGAGCCCGCGCATGTGCTCGTGGATGTCACACCGCAGCACCACGAGACCGGGCACATCAAAGAGCACCGAGGGAATCGGCCGTTCATCGGGCCGGTAGCGCCCGAGATCGAAACGCTTCGCCGGGGAGAAGGAAAAAATATTGTGGAAGGTATTGTCGTGATTCGGGAATTCCACGCGCGTGCCCGCCTGCACCGGCAGCAGCATGGGGACAAATGCCATGTCCTTCTGGCCGATCTGCGGGAGCCGGCCGGCCGCCGGCGGGGGAAAATCCCCTGCGAGGTACACCACGGCCAGCGGTGGGTTTGTGGAAAGGATGCCGCCTTGGGTGACGATCTCGTAGCGCTGATTCACCACGGGGGCGGAGCGGGACTTGGGCAGCGTCACCCGGCCCTCGATGGTGGCTTGGGCCAAGACCAGCCGGGTGGGCAGGGCCATGGTGAGCAGGAGGCACGCAGCGTGGATGCGATTCATGGGGTACGGAACAGGGCTACCCATTACGGGCAGGTGCCACCGGGTTCAAGTCTGATGAGGTTGGAGTCCGGTCACACCGGCGCGTGCACCGTGTAACCCACGAGCCGGTGGGTGTGGATGAGGGGGACGGCGAAACCGGCGTCGATTTTTTTCCGCAGGCGCGTGATGAAAATCTCCACGGTGCGGGTGTCGTATTCGTGATCGCGCTGCCAGATCCGCTCGCACAGTTCCGTGCGGGAAAAGACCCGGCCGGGATCCTGCAGCAATACCTGGAGCACGTCGAATTCGCGCGGGGACAGGGCGATGGCCTGGCCGGCGCGCGTCACCCGGCGGTGCTGCACATCCATGAGCAAGTCGGCGACTTTGAGCAGGTCGGGAGCATTCGGCGTGGCGCCACGCCGACCCAGCGCCTCGACGCGGGCGATCAGTTCCTCAAGAGAAAAGGGCTTGGCCAGGTAATCATCCGCCCCGGCTTTCAGCCCCTTCACGCGGTGCTCCACCTCGCTGCGCGCAGTGAGAATGAGCACCCGGGCGGGGCAGTTGGCTTGGCGCAGGCGGCCGAGCACGGCTAAACCGTCGAGCCGGGGCAGGTTGAGATCCAGCACAACCAGGTCGGGCGGATCATCCAGGGCGGCCTGCAAGCCTTCGACCCCGTCATGCTTCGTGGTGGCAAGATGGCCGGCGCGCACGAGTGCCCGGAGGATGTGCCGGGCGAGCTGGGTTTCGTCTTCGATGACCAAAATGCGCATGACACGATACAGTTAATCGGCAATCGGGCGGGTGTCCATGGCGATCACCAGCGGGCCGATGCGGGGTTTTTGTCAGGGACCCGCCGTCCGCGAGGATCGGGATTTTGGAGCGCGGGCGACCCCGCCCGCGAAGCGGTGAACCCACGGCGAGGGCGCCGAGGCTCCGGGATCGCGCGCCGCCGCGCGGGGCGGGATAAATTAATTGCAGCCGCAGCCGCTGCCGCCGATGCCCCGACCGCCGGAAGCGGACTCCCGGGAGAAAAATGTATGTTCACTCATCGTGGTCGCCAACGGATCGCGATCGGCCCGCATGAGGTAATCCGCAAGGGCGGTGCGTTCCCACGGTCGGACGCGCGCGAGTTTGGTGCTGGCACAGCCGCCAAACACCGTCAGGCCAAGGGCCGCGAGGAGCAGGGGAAAAAACAGGCGGAATCGGGTTGTTTTCATGGGGAAGGGAGTGGTTCAGCGATCAACAAATCTAATTCGCGACGAATTTCCTGGTCGGTTTTGGCGCCGTGGAAACCAGCGTGGACGAAGCGCACCCGGCCGTCCCGGCCGAGCAGATAGCAGGTCGGCATGACCGGAACTTTTACTTGGCTCACCAGTTGGTGGGTCCGGTCGCGCAGGGTGGCGAAGGGCGGGGCCTGTTGCCGCACGAAGGCCGCAAACGGCGCCTGATTTTCATCGACACTCACCGCCACAATGACGAGTCCGCGCGACTGATAATCGGTCTGCAACTGGGCGTAAACCGGGAAGGACGCCTTGCACGGTGCGCACCACGAGGCCCAAAAATCCACCAAAGTGACCTGGCCGGCGGTAGTCGGCGGCGTGCCGTCCGCCAGCGTGGTGGCATCGAGCGGCGGAAACTTATCCCCGACTTGCAGCTCGGCGTGCGCGGCCGCGAGGCAGGCGAAAACGAGCAGGGGCCCTGTCCAGAAATTATTCCATTTGGGTCCAATACCCCGGAGCTTGCTCCGGCTTGGTCGGCTGGCGGGATGAGATCCCACGGCGAGGTCGCCGTGGCTCCAGAGAACAGCAGGCTGGCGCGCGGGCGACCACGCCCGCGGGTTTGAAATGCCCCGGAGCTCGCTCCGGGGATCTTTAAGCCGAGACCACATAGTTGAAAAAGCCCGGCGTTTGGGCGCGTTTGTCTCCGCTGATGATGATTCCTTCAGTGCCGGGGAAAGCCCGGATGAATTCCAAGCCGGCCTGCAGGCCCAGCACGAAGGCCGTGGTGCTCAGCACTCCAGCCTGCAGGCAGGTGCCGGCGATGACAGTGGCCTGGGTGCAGCCGTTGTTGACGGGGGAGCCGGTGCGCGGATCGAGGATGTGGCCGTAACGCCGGCCGTCGGCTTTGAAGCAGCGGACATAATCCCCGGATGACGCGACACCCTGGTTGGTGATGGCAATGCTGCCCGCAGTTTTACCGGGATGGTTCGGATCCTCAAGTCCGATGTGCCACGCCGGTCGGTCGGGGGGCGCCCCGAAGGCGCGCAGGTCGTGGCCGAAATCCACCAGCACGTCGGTGATGCCATGGTTCGACGCGATCTGGGCCACGATATCCACGGCGTATTCCTTGCCGAAGCCGCCAAAATCGAGCGCCATGCCCGGCACCGGCAAAAACACCTTGCCCGGCTGGCGCTGCACTTTGGTCCAGCCCACCAGTTGGCGGGTGAGATTGATCTGCTCGGGGCTGGGAATGCGCGGTTGATCTGCCTTCCAATTCCACAGCTGGATCAACGGCAGCGCGGTCGGGTCGAGCACCCCCTGCGTCATGGTGAAGAGATTGTCACAGAGCTGGAACATCTGCTCCATCTCCGCGTCCACTGTGACCCAGGCGTGGCCGGCGGCCGCATTGATCCGGCTCAGCAGGCTGGCCGGGATAAAACGCGAATATTTCGCTTCAAATGCTTGCACCCAGTTGACCGTCGCGAGTTCAAACGCCGCGGACACCTGGCCGTCACTGGGCCCGACATATTGCACTTCGCATGTCGTGCCGAGGGCGGGGAAGGCCAGCTGGCGCAGCGTTCCGGTCGCAGTTATCCGGGCGGGAGCCGGCGGATTTTTTTGGAACTGCACGAGCGCGGGCATGGGAATGGTCCGGGGGAATGTGGTGCTACCACGAGAACTTGGCCCCCACGGTCAGCAGACCCGCCCGGGGATAGGCGCTGCGGGGCGTGAGGCCATCCTTGCCCGTCATCGTGTACTGCTCGAACGCGGCGTCGAACTGCCACCGGGCCGACGCGGTCCAGATCGCTTTCAGGCCGTAAAGGGATGAGCGCAGGGCGGAGCGCCGGTAGTCCGAAGAATAAAACGGCCCCGCCGGACGGGGCGGGCCGAACGTCGGCACAATCGGGGTGCCATCCAGTTTGTAATAATAAAAATCCGCGGCGCCTTGATCATACCACCGCAGCGACGGTTGCAGGATGAGGTTGGGGCCGAAGCGTTGCAACCACCGGAGCTCGAGCGTGGAGGCATTGGTGCCATTGGAATCGTGATAGAGACGATAGCTGGCCTCGAGGGCGCCGTGTTGATCGGGAAACGCGAGGTTCAAGGCGGCGAGCGCAATCCAGCGGCGGCGTTGATCCGGCACGTTCTCCCCGAAGGTGAAGGGCAAAAAAACGCCGGGCGCCACCGCGAGATTTTTCTGCACCAATTTGTAGGGATCGCCGAGATACCCGGTGGATTGCCCCCAGGTCAGATTAAAGATCACGGAGGTGCGCGGATCGAGCAACTGGGTGACGCCGACCATCACATCGTTGGTCTTTTTCCCGACCCAGGCCGGTTGATAGAACACTTTCACGTTGTCCGTGGTGCCGGCGACGCCCGCGAGCAGTAGGGTGTTCTTCTGATTGAAATCCGTCAGGGTGTTGAGCGACCAGCCAGTGGAGGTGTAGTCGCTTTCCCGGCTGTTCGCGACGCCGAGGTCGATCTTGGTCGCCTCAAACTGGCGGGAGAAATCGGCATTCCACGCTTTGCGCCGTTCCGACATTTGCGCGAAGACCACCTGGTCGCTGCCCGCCGGAGCGGGCTGACCATTGGGAGTGGCGCCGGCGATGGCGTCGATCACGCCCTGGACCCGCAGGTGCATCGCCGTGCCGAAGTCCTGCTCGACGAGCGCATTTTGCGTCTTCACCACGATGCGACCGTCGCTGTCGCGATAGTCCTGGTATTTGTAACTCAGGGAATTCTCCGCCCGGGCGACCCGCGGACTCAGCAGGAGCAACCAGCCGGCTAAGACCAGACCAAGGCAGCGGGACTTTGAATGGGACGAGGGAGGCATGGTTGATAATTTGCGCGTTAATCTGGTGCACGGGGAATGTGCCTCAGCCTTGGCGGTGCTGCAACATTTCGCTTCGCCAACGAATAGGGGAAGTGGGCGACCGTAACAAGGTTGTTACTTGTCCCTGTTCGCTCGATTCCGCGCACGTGGGTAACCGTAGACAACTCCCCAACCCTCATGAAAAACACCAAACTATCCAACCCTGGGC
>JANMVS010000458.1:0-9591 GCA_031392885.1 Verrucomicrobiota bacterium | reverse complement strand
CGTCGCGGCCGGCCTGGCCGACCTCGCCGAGCTCCAGGTAGCCTACGCCATCGGCTATCCCGATCCGGTCAGCGTCTATGTTGACACGATGGGCACGGGCAAATTCTCCGACGAGAAAATCGCCAAGGCTGTGACTGCGGTCTTCGGCTTCAAGCCCGCCGAGATCATCAAGCAACTCAATTTGCTCCGGCCGATTTACCGCCAGACCACCAATTACGGCCACTTCGGGAAGAACGGTCTTCCTTGGGAACAGACCAACAAGGTCGCCGCCCTCCGCGCCGCGCTGAAGTAAACCTCCGGCTGCTTCCTCCCACCACCGTCAGCTCATTCCAATCCCTCTTCCCATGGCCAAAGCCTCAAAATCTCCACGCAAACCCGCCGCCACCAACTACCACGTCAAAGACATCTCGCTCGCCTCGTGGGGCCGCAAGGAAATCTCCGTCGCCGAGCATGAGATGCCCGGTCTCGTCTCCGTCCGTAAAAAATTCGGGGCGAAGAAGCCGCTCAACGGCGTGCGGATCACCGGCTCGTTGCATATGACGATCCAGACCGCCGTCCTCATCGAGACACTCAAGGAACTCGGCGCCGACGTGCGCTGGGCTTCCTGCAATATTTTCTCCACCCAAGACCATGCCGCCGCCGCCATCGCCGCGACCGGTACCCCCGTCTTCGCCTGGAAGGGCGAGACGCTCGAGGAATACTGGGATCTCACCCTCCGGGCCGTTACTTTCCCCGGCAACCAGGGCCCGCAACTCGTGGTCGACGACGGCGGCGACGTTACCCTCCTCATCCACAAGGGGTGTGAACTCGAAGAGGGCAGCGACTGGGTCAACAGTCCCTCCGGCTCCCACGAGGAGCAGGTCATCAAAAACCTCCTCAAGCGCGTCCACCGGGAGGACCCGAAGCGCTGGACCAACATCGCCCAGGAATGGCGCGGCGTCTCCGAAGAGACCACGACCGGCGTCCATCGCCTCTACCAGATGATGGAGAAGGGCAAACTTCGCGTGCCGGCCATCAACGTCAACGACTCCGTCACCAAGTCCAAGTTCGACAATCTCTATGGCTGCCGCGAATCCCTCGCCGACGGCCTTAAGCGCGCCACCGACGTCATGATCGCCGGCAAGGTCGCCTGCGTGTGCGGCTATGGCGACGTCGGCAAAGGCTCCGCGTTTTCGCTCAAGGGCTTTGGCGCCCGCGTCATCGTCACCGAGATCGATCCCATCAACGCCCTCCAGGCCGCGATGGAGGGCTTCGAGGTCAACACCATCGAGTCCACGCTCGGCACCGCCGACATCTACGTCACCACGACCGGCAACAAGGACATCATCACGCTCGAGCACATGCGCAAGATGAAGGACCAGGCCATCGTCTGTAACATCGGCCACTTCGACAACGAGATCCAGATCGACCGCCTCAATACCTCCGACGCCCAGCGGATCAACATCAAGCCGCAGTACGACCTCTACACCTTCCCGCCGGGGAACAGCATCTACCTGCTGGCCGAAGGCCGGCTCGTGAATCTCGGTTGCGCCACGGGCCATCCGTCGTTCGTCATGTCGAACAGCTTTACCAACCAGACCCTCGCCCAACTCGACCTCTGGAAGAACAAGGACACTTACAAGATCGGCGTCTACCGTCTGCCCAAGCACCTCGATGAGGAGGTGGCCCGCCTCCACCTCGAGAAGATTGGCGCCAAGCTGACGAAGCTCACCAAGGATCAGGCCGAATACCTCGGTGTTCCGGTGGGAGGGCCGTACAAGCCTGAGCATTATCGCTATTGATCCGAAAATCGGATGAAATATCCGTCCTAATCCAAATGCAAAACGCCGCGGAGCAATTCGCGGCGTTTTTTCGGCCCGCAGGGACGCGGGCCCTCCCGCTTTCAACCTTTAACTTTCAACTGCACCGCATTCCCCCTATGGCCACTCTCATCCCGAAACCCACGGTCATTGCAGCCGCGGGCAGCAAGCCCAAGTTGATCGAGGAATTCTTTGGTCGGGTGAACAGCGGCACCGCTGCGACCAGCATTGCCCGCATGCGCAGTCCGGGCGGTTGGGTCGAACCCGGCCAGACACCCGAATTCGACGAATACACCGTCGTCCTGCGCGGCGAGCTGTCGGTGAAAACCCGCGCGGCGACCGTCACCGTCAAAGCCGGGCAGGGCATTCACACGCCGAAAGGCGAGTGGGTGCAATACAGCACGCCGCATGCCGCGGGCGCCGAGTACATCGCCGTGTGTCTGCCCGCCTTCACGCCGGGTACGGTCCACCGCGACGTCTAGGCCGGTCGTTGTGCTTACCTCCATCGGCGAAGACCGGGGACTGCCCGGCCGGCGTTACCGTTCACTGGGCCTAGACTTGTCGTCGCGGTTTACGGCAGGGGCCCGCGTATCTGCTGAACCTTAATTCCGCAGAAGGATTGGCCACAAAAAATACAAAAGCGGAAAATTGGAACTCAAACGTAGGGCAAGGAGCAGTTACCTCGCCGGTGATGGCAATATAGTACCAGCATGCCTGGTTTCCCCTCGGCGTTCTTCGGCCATTCGGCAGGCTCAGTCGGCCCTGAGCAATAGTCGAACGGGCGCGTCCTCCGCGTTTCAACCGAGTTTTTTAGGCTGAAGCCAGCCCGGGTGTCAGATGAATAGCCTGGGTGCCATGGCCCGATCCGAGGGAATTTCCGTGGCCCGTGTCAGCCAACTCATGCCACGGGCTTGCCGAGGAAAGGTAGAGTTGGAGCAAGCGGTCCAGAGAAGCGGTCGGCACCGCCTGAGAAGCCTAATCCTGAGGGCACGCGGAGCTGGGGTTGTCTGATGCTTCGCTGCACTAACACTCGAAACATGCCGTTTACGTTCCCCTGGTTCAATCCGTCTTAGGTTCGGCTTTGATATCGTTGGTGGATTTCTCAGGCGCGGGTGGTAAGACGAGTTCGAAGAGTTCGTCAGCTTTCTGGGGCAAGCTCGCAAAAGTATAGGCTGCCACTTGGAACGCGCATTTTTTCATGATCGCGTTCACCGGCGCGGAAGCGTCGCTATGCGCAATCACCACAAAGACCGGATTGGCGGGCAAGCGCGCGAATTCGGGCACGGGACCTTTTGTCGGTCCAAGGACTGGGCCTCCGCTGGGTGATGGCAAGCTGCCCTGACTAGTGGGATTGGCGAGGGGGCCCGTTCCGGCCGAGCCCGTTTTGGCGGCTATGGCCGGAGGCGGCGGCGCTTTCTCTTCGGGCTTGTGGCTGAATGTGACGGTAATGGTCTTCCCGTCGAATGTGGTAAGTTTGCAGACGCGCGCATTGGCCCTTGCGGCGGCAAAGCCGGGGTCATTTAGGTCGCTGGTGTCCGTAAACCGGAGGTTCCCGACCGAAGCCAGCAGCGCGGAAATCTTGGTGGCGTTGATTTTCTTGCCGGCGGGTGTCAGGGCGGAAGTCCACGACTCGTCTTTCTTCGCGCGTGAAATAAGAATCGATTCACCTTCCCCGGTGGCAATCTCCGCCTGCGCGATGTCCTCGGCCTTGAGGCCAAGGAGTTCGGGGTTAGCCCAGTTTTTCGACTCGGCGTCAAGGCCGCCGTTGAAACTAGCCAAATACACTTTTTGCTCGGCCCCGTAGCGCACAAAGCGGCCGCCACCGTCGGCGTTCTTACCCAGCATGACGGACCAGAGCTCTATCTCCGCAGCGTCGAATAGCAGCACTTGCGTGTCCTTCAACCCGAGTCGGGCGATGCGCTCCGCTTTGGTGGTGACCAGGCGTTGAATCCTCGCGTCGGTCAGGCTGCCGACCAAGCCGGTGATTTTTGAGAAATCAGCGGGCAGATCAAAAAAAGTGGTGACGCGCCATGTGCCGTCGGGCTGGCGGGCAAGTGAGACGGTCTTGCCCTGGTCAGTGACGCGGAGCCGGGCCGCTTTCTCGATCAAGGCGGTGTCCACGAGCGGCTCGCCGAGGCGAGCGCGGGCCGCCAGCGATGGCGGTGGTCGCTGGGCGACAAAAACCGCCATGGACAGCGCGGCGAGGATGGCAACGACGATGAGAAGGGTGCGGAGTTTCATCGCAATAGGGGGCGCATCATCACTTGCGGCGGGCGTGCTGGAACCAGAGACCAAACAGGCCGAGGAGGAGCGGCGCGGCCAGCAGGTTGATGACGAGCAGACGGTTTTCGAGGCGGTCAATGTCCTCCCGGAGCGAGCGCCGGATCTCGCGGCGCTCGGCACGCATGACCGCCGACTGTTTCTGGAATTCTTCGATGGTTTTCACTATTGCGGGGCTGGCGACAAGTCGGTTGCCCGTGCTTTTCTTCCCGCGCAATTCGCTGAGTTTGGTCTGCACTTGCTGGAGGCGGGCGTCGAGGATGTTGAGCTTCTCCTGGTATTTTTTCTGCGCCTCGACCTCCATCTGGCGCACGACGGTAAACGGGCGGAGCGAGTTGCCCTTGCCCCGGATGGAGATGAGATCCTGCGAGCCGCCGAGGAATTCGACCGAGTTGGCCGCGAAGGCGATATTGTCGTTCAAGGGCTCGACAGCCGTATGGCCGAAAATATCCTGCTTGCGCACACTGTAGTCGTCGAAGAGCCAGTCGGTGTCGGCGACAATGAGGAGGGTGGAGAGGTTTGCGGATTCCTTCAGCCAGGGTGCCGGCACTTCTGCTGCCGGGGCGTCGGCCGAAGCCTTGTCACCTAGTTTCAGGTTGTCCTTCGGCGCGCCGTCGGGAAAGGCGGTCTTGAATTTGCCGGTGACAAGCGCGGCAATAGTTCGCTTGCCGCTTGGCGTGATTTGGCGGGCGATGTCCTCGGGCTGGGCGAGTTGGAGCGGCATTCCCGCAATCTCACCTGCTTGATCGGACGTTTGGATGAGGGGCGTGAAGGTGAGGGTGCTTCCAGCCTGCGGCGCGAGACTGCCAGCCTCGATGAACACCGCCGACTTGAGCTGCGCGGTCGGCAGGGCCTTGTCGCTGAAACTTTCGCGGCGGAGCCTAAGCCACACCGGATTGCGCATGACGCCGGTGGGGGCCTGGAACTGCGCCGCGTTTTCGAGATCGCCGACGATTTGCTGCGAGTCATAGGCGATGCCGTAGGCTTTGAGCAGCACCGGCAGATCGGAGGACGTGCCGGGAGGCGGACCACCCCCGCTCATCATGGCGTGCATGCGGCCCTGGCGTTTGAAGTATAACGAGGAGGGATCCACGCAGAGAAACACCGGCTTGCTGCTGAGCAGAAACTGGTCGATGGCGAACTGGAGCTTCGCCGTGAGGTTCTGCGGGTGGATAATGGCAAGGACGTCAAGGTCGGCCGGCAGGTCGGTGGCTGACGCTTCGACCTTGATGAGCTGGAAAGAACGCTCCCACTCGCCGGTGACGAACTGGGATAACTGGGGCTGCTGCCCGATCATCGCCATCACTTGCGCGTCCACGCCGTTGCCCTGCAGCGGTAGGCTTGTGAGCAGACCGAGCTTTCGCTTCTCGGTTTGCTGGACACTATAGATGAGCTGCGAGAGATCGTATTCGAGGAATTGTTCGCGCTGCGGGGTCAGGGCCGCGATGGCTTTTTGCTGTTCGGCCTGGATGGCGACGAGACCAAAGAAAAACTGATCGCCCCCTTTTGTTACGGCCAGAGGCATGAGGCCCGCCGCAGTGGCGCGCTCCTCCTCGGGAGTGTCGGGGCCTGGGCTGATGACGTTCAGCACCAGCCTGCCGCGGGAGGTGCGGACGTATTGGCGGATCATCGTCTGCACGCGCTCGCAGTAGTTTTTATAGACGATGGGCAGGCCCCCGGTCTCTTTTGAGGCGTAGAGTTCGAGGGTCACGGGCTCCTCGATTTTGCCGAGAATGGCTTTTGTGCCGGGCGAGAGCGAGTAGATGGATTCGGCGGTCAAATCGAGGCGCACGGGCAGTGACAATGCGAGGTAGTTGACAAGCACGAGGCCGAGGAAGAGGAGTGCGATCGCGATTGATTTGCGGCCGAGGTTCATGACGGTGCGGCGAAAAAATTAGCGTTCGAGAGCGACGACGTTGAGAAAAAGCGTGAAGCCTGTCAGTGACAGGAAGAATATGACATCCTTCGGATCAATAAGGCCCTGGGTGAAAGGCTCGAAGTGCGTGATGAAACTGAAATTCGCGAGCGCATCCGCCACGGCGACCGGCAACACGCCTTCGAGAATGTCGGTAAAGCTGCTGAAACCGAGGAAAAGCAGCACGGCACAGGCTGCAAGGCTGAGGACGAAGCTGATGACCTGGTTTTTCGTGAGCGCCGAGGTCAGTGCGCAGACGCCGAGATAGCTGCCGGCCATCAAGATCGCGCCAAGATAGGTGCCCGAAATCACGCCCCAATCCGGGTGGCCGAGATAGCCAACGGTGATCGCCAGGGGAAAGCTAAGGAGTACAGCGAGCGCGAGAATTGCCCAGCCGGCCAGAAATTTTCCCAGGACGGCCTCAAGGGTGGTGACCGGCAGAGTGAACAGGAGCTCGGCGGTGCCGGAGCGCTTTTCCTCCGACCAAAGTCGCATGCCTACGGCGGGTACGAGGAAGAGGAAGAGCCAGGGGAAAAACGTGAAGTAGCTGTCCATCTCTGCGACACCGGCCTTGAAGAAACCGCCATAGCGGGAGAAGGCGAGCGAGACCGAGAGGGTAAGAAAGGCGACCAGAAAGACATAGGCGACCGGCGTGCGGAAATAGCCGAGGAACTCGCGTTTGAAGATGGGGGTGATTTGCTCCATAGAAATTCGTCGATGGCAGATGGACGGACATTCAGCCAGGATGGGTCGATCGGATTTATGCTTCGGACCGGGTGAGATCGCGGAAGATTTCGTCGAGACGCGCGCCGGGTGCCCGGGCCCGCAGTTCGGCGGGGGTTTCATCTGCGACCACCCGGCCCTGCGAGATGATGATGACTCGCGTGCAGATGGCCTCGACCTCCTCCAGGATATGAGTCGAGAGAATGACGGCTTTTTCCTGCGCCATGCTTTTGATGAGCGAACGGACCTCGTTTTTCTGATTCGGATCGAGTCCGTCCGTCGGCTCGTCGAGCACCAGCGCGGGCGGATCATGCAGCAGTGCCTGCGCGAAGCCGACGCGTTGTTTGTAGCCTTTCGAGAGGGTTTCGATGACCTGCTGGCGCACGGTCACCAGCTGCGTCCGCGCAATCGCAAGATCGACCTGGGCACGCTTCGCAACGACGGAGCGGAAGCCGCGGACTTCGGCAATGAAGCCAAGGAATTCCTCGACGGTCATCTCGGGGTAGGCGGGAGAGTTTTCCGGCATGTAGCCCAGCTGGCGTTTCACCGCCACTGGATCGACGGTCACATCTATCCCCCCCACGGTGACGTTGCCCGCGTCGGGACGCAGGAAGCCTGCGATCATTCGCATGGTCGTGGATTTGCCCGCGCCGTTCGGGCCGAGGAAGCCGAGGATGTCACCGCGGTTGACGCAGAACGACACACCGTCAACCGCGCGTTTCGGACCGTAAGTTTTGACCAGACCTTTGACTTTAATCATAAGGCAGGTGGGAACGTGCAGGGCATGGCTGGAAATGGAAGCACACCTTTCTGCAATGGTGGGATTGCTTCTCTGGTGCTCGGTGCTTAAGGGGCACTGGGTGATGGAGGCAGTTTTTCTGGCGGTGCTTGTTGAAGAGTGTCCGCGGTTGGCCGGTGATGCGGTGATTTTATTGGGGTCGGTTTTTCTGGTTCGTCCAGGGCGCGTCGGATTTCATCTTCTACGCCGCTGGCGGCTTTTTTGAACTCCCGGACGGACTTGCCGAGTCCTTTTGCCAGCTCCGGCAGTTTGTTGGCGCCGAAGAGCAAAAGGATAATGAACATGATCATCATCAGCTCGGGGCCGCCGATACCTTCAATAAAGGAGAGGGAGTAGTTCATCGTAATAGTGAAACAGGCGTGACCACGAGGCAGCTTAAGGGGTAATTCGGTCTAACTTCGGATTACGCTGCATAAATTCGCTACCCACAGGTTAACTGCATTACAGGACAATATCGATTAAATTGCCTTATTGATTATAGTCATGGAGCGCATTGTTGAGCACCGCTTTGTCCTGGGAGGACTGACGCACTTTGGGGAATGCGGGAATCGCCATGGCCACCAAGAGACCGATGATCACCACCACGATCATGATTTCCACGAGGGTGAAGCCGGAGGGGAGGGGAGAACGACGTTGATCCATGCTGCGTCAATATCCGGGAGCGAATCCAAGGCAAGAAGAAGTACATGTCGCAATAACTTCATTCGCGGTCGGTCCGATCGCCCGGAGCCCTCCAACCGCGGGCACTTTTCTTTCAGAATCAGTAGCATCCCACAGGGGGGGTGATTTGAGGAGAGAAAGGTGGCTCGGCTGCTTGGATTTTACCTGCCAGAAGGCAGGGTATGAAAAAGAAAAACACAAAACAACCGAGCCGGCGACACACTACGGTGCTGCGCCAGCTCGTCGAACTCATTCCGGCCTATCTCGTGCCGAAGCTCGCGCGGGAGACCGGGGTGGCGGCCTGCGCCCGCACGTTTACGCCCTGGAGCCACACCGTCGCGATGCTGTACGCACAGGTCAGCCACGCGCTCGGGCTCAACGATGTCTGCGACGCGCTCCGGCTGCAGGTGACGGCGCTCTGCGGGATGCGCGGGGCGAGGCCCCCGGCGCGCAATACCCTCAGTCATGCCAACCAGCGACGCGACTGCTCGTTCGCGGAAAAACTCTTCTGGCAGATGCTCGGGCACCTGCAAACCCAGCACCCCGGCTTCGGTCGCGGCGGCCACAAGAGTATCGCATGGCGCTTCCGCCGCGCGATCAGCATCGTCGAGGCCACCACCATCCAGCTCGTGGCCAACTGCCTTGACTGGGCGCGCCATCGCCGGCGCAAGGCGGCGGCCAAGTGCCACCTGCGGCTGGACCTGCAGAGCTTTCTGCCGCGCTTCGCCATCGTGGACACCGCCGGGGAGCACGACAGCGTGCGGGCACCGGAACTGTGCGCCGGCCTGCGCGAGGGGGAAATCGTGCTCTTCGACAAGGCCTACGTGCATTTTGCGCACCTCTGGGCGCTGACCGGTCGGGGCGTTTTCTGGGTCACCCGCGCCAAGGACAACCTCGTCTTGAAAGTGAAAAAGCGCCTGCCGGCGCACGCCGACCCGCGCATCCTGCGTGACGATCTGGTCGTGCTCAAAGGCCTCAAGGCGGGGCGGGCCTATCCGCAGCTTGTGCGCCGCGTGACCGCCAAGGTGGAGGTCGACGGCGAGGAGCGCGTGATGGGTTTCCTGACGAACAACCTGGAGTGGAGCCCCGCAACCGTGTGCGACCTCTACCGTTCCTGCGGGGAGCGTCCCACAATGGCGCGAAGGGGTTTAGTAATTCCTGCGAACGATTCCGTTGATGCGGCAACGAATCGTTTGCAAAGGCGCGTGCGGGGCTAAGGCTCGTCTTCAAAACCCATGAGTGAGCCAATCGATGACGGCGCGAGTTGAAACGGTGCGGTCCGCCGGGGCGAGGCAAAGCAAGGCCCCAGCGCTGAAGCTAAACAACCTATTCCAATCCGCTGACGCTCCCTCTGGCAAAAACTGGCGCCAACAATACACTTCCATTTCTCGGCTGGAGCTAAGTTGCGGCTTCCA
>JANMVS010000543.1:0-13645 GCA_031392885.1 Verrucomicrobiota bacterium | reverse complement strand
GGTCAATATAAAGACTTAAAACCTGACCCCATTTTGGGGCCCCCATTTTGGGGCCCGCGGATCGACCTGGAAGAACCGGCCCAGGCGCGCAGCGGTGTCGGCCGTGATGGAGCGCCGGCCGGCGAGGATTTCGCTCAGGCGGCTCTGCGGAATACCGGTCGCCTTGGCAGCGGCCAGTTGGTGATGCCCAGCGACTCGAAGAATTCGTCCCGCAGGATACTGCCGGGGTGGGTCAGGTGTGTGGGTTTGCTCATGATTGGTGTCCTCAATGAAGGTTAGCATTTCCACTGGTTTGGCATCGGATAGCAACGCTTGACACTGTATCATTAATGATTCACTTGATGGGCGATGTCGAAACCGCGTCCGCTTCTGTGCGTGTTCTTTCGCACGGCAGCCGGCAACGAGCCGGTCCGTGAATGGCTGAAAGGCCTGCCCGAAGACGAACGGAAGCAGATCGGGACCGACATTCTGGCCGTGCAGTTCGGCTGGCCGCTGGGACTGCCGTTGGTGGATTCCTTGGGTGACGGGCTCTGGGAAGTCCGCACGCGGCTGCCAAACCGGATTGCCCGCACCCTCTTCTTCACCCACGACGAAACCATCATTTTGTTGCACGGCTTCATCAAGAAGACCCGTGCCGCACCCGAACACGAACTCAACCTGGCCCGCAAAAGGAAACGCGACTATGAGCACCAACAAAAACATCCACCGCGGAAGTAACTTCACGGATTTTCTCCGTGAGGAGGGGATCTATGAGGAGGTCGAGGCCGCCGCGATCAAGAAGGTCATCGCCGCCGCGCTGGCGAAGCAGATGGAGCGCAAGGGCGTGTCCGTCTCGGCGCTGGCCGAAAAACTCGGCACCAGCCGGGCGGCGCTCAACCGCGTGCTCGACGAGGACAACACGTCAATCACGCTCACCACGCTCTCCCGCACCGCCGCGGCGCTCGGCTGCCGGGTAAACCTGGAGATCGTGGCCGGTCGGTGAAGCGGCCTTGCCACAAACTACAAGCCAGACCCCGTCCGGCTGGCTAAGCTGATCGGCTGATATAAATACTTAAAACCTGACCCCTTTCTCACCTTCGGCGAAATCCCAATAAGCGTTGGTTGATTCGAAAACGCTCATAGGTTCATCGGATCACCGGGAACCGAATTCGAGGTCGTGGTCGTGGTCGGCTACGCCAGCTTCGCGCCGCGGGCCTGGGCGGCGCGGATGAGGGCGTCGGCCATGTCGGAAGGGGTGACGGCGCATTCAATACCACACTCCTTGAAGACGGCGATCTTCGCGGCGGCGGTGTCAGGCGATGGCATGGGCGTTTTTCCACCGGTGGGCGGCGGCGCGAAAGGCGGGTTCGTGTTCGGGCCAGTCGTGCAACGTAGCCGGGTCGAAATCAGCTCCGGCCGGCCAGACCACCGTGTGCACCTCGGGGTCGAGCCGGACTTGGGCAAAGACGGCCGGATTGCGCAACGGCCCGTAGAGTTCTCCCGCCAGAATAGGTTCAAAGTCTATCGTGCGCGCCAATCCATCGGCAAATGTCAGCTGCAGGGTGTATGGCGGAACGACCTTAACCGAGGTGATGCGATGAATGGGATGGCTCATGGCGATGGTTATTGGAGGGGTGCTATCGGTGCCGGGCGGCGTCCGTCCTGGAGAAGCTGCCAGTCAGCTTGCAATTCGAGCTGATGCAGTTCGGCCCAAGCCTCGACCAAGCGTTGCTGGCGCTGGGGAAGCGAGCCGGCGATCCGGGTGACGGGAGAAAGGGAAAAGACGGCGGTGTGCTCCTGGTAGTAGGCATGGAAGTGGGCGGTGTGATGGGGCTCGTCCGGTTCGGCAAACATGCGGATGATGATTCCGTAAAAGCGCGAGAGTTCAGGCATGATGATTGGCCCACTGGAACGCTACGGGAATCAGCTCATGGCGCAAGCGCGGATCAAGATGGTCCGCGGTAAACGATCCACGCATATCCCAATGAGAGGCTTGATCGGCCATGCAAGGGATGAACGATCAATCCATGCGCTCCCGCGCAGGGCTACAAAGGGGTTAGACTTACGCCAGCTTCGCGCCGCGCGCATGGGCGGCGCGGACGAGGGCGTCGGCCATGTCGGAGGGGGTGACGGCGACCTCGATGCCGCACTCCTTGAAGACGGCGATCTTGGCGGCGGCGGTGTCCTCGGCGCCACCGACGATCGCGCCGGCGTGGCCCATGCGGCGGCCGGCGGGGGCGGTGGCTCCGGCGATGAAACCGGCGACCGGCTTTTGGCAATTCGCCTTGATCCAGCGCGCGGCTTCGACCTCGGCGTTGCCGCCGATCTCACCGATGAGAATAATGCCGTGCGTCTCGGGGTCGGCGTTGAAGAGCTTGATGACGTCGAGGTGGGAGGTCCCGTTGACCGGGTCGCCGCCGATGCCGACGCAGGTCGTCTGGCCAATGTTCTTCGAGGTGAGCTGGAAGACGGCCTCGTAGGTGAGGGTGCCGGAGCGCGAGACGACGCCGACGTGGCCCTGCTTGTGAATATAGCCCGGGGCGATGCCGATGCGACAGCCGCCGGAAGAGTCCTTGCCGGCACCGGGCGTCACGATGCCGGGGCAGTTTGGCCCGAGGAGGCGGGTCTTGCTGCCCTGCATGGCGCGCTTCACGCGGATCATGTCCTTGATCGGAATGCCCTCGGTGATGGCGACGGCGAGATCGAGGCCGGCGTCGACGCACTCGAGGATGGCGTCGGCGGCGAACGGCGGCGGGACGAAGATGACGGAGACGCGGGCGCCGGTGGCCCTGGCCGCATCGGCGACGGAGTTGTAGATGGGCACCTTGTGGGCGCCGTGCTCGAAGAACTGGCCGCCCTTGCCGGGCGTGACGCCGGCGACGACCTGCGTGCCGTAGTCGAGGGAGAGCTTGGCGTGGCGGCCGCCGAAGTCGCCGGTGATGCCTTGGACGATGATCTTTGTTTGAGGAGTGATGAGGATGCTCATGGAAAGTAGCGAGTAGCGGGTAGTGAGTAGACCGGAGGCGGTTACTTCTGGGCTTTGCGTTGGTGGAGGCCGATCTGGTTGCCGTCGGGGTCCTTGACGGCGAACATGCGGCAGGGCGGGAATTCCATGATTTCGAACGCGATCGTGACGCCCGCGGCTTTCGCCGTGGCGAGGGCGGCATCGACGCTGGTGACTTCGAGCGTGAGGCTTGCCGCCGGTTTGCCGTCGGGCATGGCGTTGGAAAGCGCCAGCGCCTGGCCGGCGATGTCGTATTCGATCCACCACTGGCCGGGGCCGAACTCGATTTGCAGGCCCACCTTCAAGCCGAGCAGCTCTTCGTAGAATTTGCGCGCCCGGGCGATGTCGGTAACGGGATGGAAAACGAAGGCGATCTCTTTGACTTGGATGCTCATGGGCGGCGGAGTTTTTTAACCACGAAATACACGAATCACACGAAAGGAGAAATGAATCAGGCTAGGCTTCCGCGGTTTGTTTTCGTGGATTTGGTGTGTTTCGTGGTGACCAATTTCACGCCACGAGCTTCACGATCTTCTGCGCGGCGTCGGCCATGGTGTCACCGGAGACGAGGGCCAGGCCGGAGGCGGCGAGGGTGGCCTTGCCGGCGGCGACGTTGTTGCCCTCGAGGCGGACGACGAGCGGGAGCTTGAGACCGACCTCCTTGACTGCCGCGACGATGCCGGTGGCGATGACGTTGCAGTCCATGATGCCGCCGAAAATATTAACCATGATGCCCTTCACGTTCTTGTCACCGAGGATGATCTTGAACGCGGCGATGACCTGTTCCTTGGAGGCGCCGCCGCCGACGTCGAGGAAGTTGGCGGGAGTGCCGCCGTAGTGCTGGATGATGTCCATCGTGCTCCTCGCGAGGCCGGCACCGTTGACGAGGCAGGCGATGTTGCCATCGAGGGCGATGTAGCTGAGCGAATGCTTGGAGGCCTCGATCTCCTTCGGGTCCTCCTCGTTGAGGTCGCGCAGGGCGACAATCTCGGGGTGGCGGTAGAGCGCGTTGGAATCGAAGGAGACTTTCGCATCGAGAGCCAGGACGTCGCCGGTGGGCGTGGTGATGAGCGGGTTGACTTCGATCATCGCGGCGTCGGTCTCCCAGAAGGCGGTGTAGAGGTTGCGGATCAGCTTGCCGGCGTTCTTCGCCTCGGCGCCGGTGAAGCCGAGTTTGAAGATGAGATCACGCACTTGGAAATCAGCGAGGCCGTAGGCGGGATCGACGAGGATCTTGAAGAGCTTCTCAGGCGTCTCGTGGGCGACCTTCTCGATCTCCACGCCGCCCTCGGTCGAGGCGACGATGACCGGCTTGGAGCTGACGCGGTCGAGCAGAATGGCGAGGTAGTACTCCTGCTTGATTTCACTCGCGACGGTGAAGTAGATCGTCTGGACCTTGCGGCCGGCCGGGCCGGTCTGGGCGGTGACGAGGGTGTTGCCGAGCATCTTGCCGGCAATCTCCTTGGCGTCGTGTTTGGTCTTGCAGAATTTGACCCCACCCTTGAAGCCGTCGTTGAAAGTGCCCTTGCCGCGACCGCCGGCGTGGATCTGCGATTTCACCATCGTGGGGCCTTCCGGGAGCTGGGAGAGCGCGTTGATAAATTCTTCCGGGGTGGTGGCGACGGCACCCTTGGGTACGGGCACGCCGAATTTTTCGAAGAGAGCCTTGGCCTGATACTCGTGAATGTTCATGGAAAATGGAAAATGCAGATTTGCCAGAAAGCGCGGCAGAAAGACACGAAAAAACGGACAATTTCCGACATATTTACAGGGTTGGTGGCAGTTCCGTCTCGAGGATTGCCTTGAATCGAGCGTTGCGCAGCATGGCCCACCATGCAATCCCACGAACTGCTCAAAGAGGTGCTGAAGAAGACCAGTGCAAAGCAAATTGCGGCGGAGATGGGCCTGTCCCTCTCACTGATCTACAAGTGGGCGGAACCGCCGAGTGATGAGACTGGCAGCGGGGCGAACAACCCGCTCGATCGAATCGAGCAACTGCTCCGCATCACCGGTGACGGCCGCATTTCCCAATGGGTCTGTGAGCTGGGCGGTGGTTTTTTCATCGCCAACCCCAAGGTGAAACCGGATGCGCGACAGCTGATTCCGACCACCAACAGCATCGTGCAGGAGTTTGCCGACATGCTGGGCGCCATCGCTGTGGCGGCATCGGACAGCGCCATTTCCAAGGACGAGGCCAAGGCCATCCGCCGCCGCTGGGAGGACCTCAAGTCGGTTACCGAGGGGTTTGTGCGACACTGCGAACAGGGTGATTTCGGGGCGTTGAAGGAAGCGGTCAGCAACAAGGCATAATCCCTAATTCCGCAGATGGATTGACCACCCGTTCGACAGGCTCAGACTCTTTGAGACAAAAAGCGCAAAAGCAGAAAGTTGGCACACCATTGGGGAGTAATACCAAACACCCAAGGCTTTCACACCATTGAGCCTCGCACATTAGGCTGACAGCACGAGGCGTGAGGCAGGGCGGAGCGGCCCGCTCCGCCGCGGCGCACCGGGCCGGCGACGTGTGCGAGGCCTCGGCGGCGACGAGTGCGAAGCCTCGGCGGTGCGCCCGACCTTTCAGGCTAACGTGCAAGCCTCAATTAGATCGCGAAGCTCGCAGAGAAAATCCTGAGCCGAGGTGAACCTTCGTGATCTTGGCGGCCTTAGTGTAAAAGGCAGAAGCATGGGGCAATTGGCTTTCGGAGTAGTCACCTCGCAGGTGATGGCAATACAGTGCCAGCAAACCTGGCTCGCCGGTTGGGCGGGCCTACCGCAGCTGTTTCGCGAGAAATTCGCCCTGGAGCACGGTCAATTCCTGCAGGCCCTTTTGCGCGAGGGCGAGCAGGGACTGCAGCTGCTCGTGGGAAAAGGTGGACTGCTCGCCGCTGCTCTGCACCTCGACGAACTGGCCGCGGCCGGTCATCACGACATTGGCGTCGACCTCGGCGTCCTTGTCCTCGACGTAGGCGAGATCGAGCAGGGCCTGCCCTTCGAAGAGGCCGACGCTGACGGCGGCGACCGAGTCAGTGAAGGGGTTCTCGGGGATTTTTTTCGCCTCCAGTAATTTCTGCACGGCGAGACGCGCGGCGAGGTAGGCGCCCGTGATTGCTGCGGTCCGCGTGCCGCCATCGGCCTGCAGCACATCGCAATCGATCCAGAGGGTGTGTTCGCCCAGTTTCTTCAGGTCGAGGACGGCCCGGATCGAGCGACCGATGAGGCGCTGGATCTCGACGGTGCGACCGTCGAGCTTGCCCTTGCTGATGTCGCGCGGCTTCCGCTCCAGCGTGCTGTAGGGCAGCATCGAGTACTCGGCGGTGACCCAGCCGCCCGCGACGCCCTGCTGACGCATCCAGGAGGGCACCTTGGGCTCGATGGTGGCGGCGCAGATGACGCGCGTCTGGCCGAAACCGATCAGCACGGAACCGGCGGCGTAGGGCGCGATGTTCGCTTCAAGGGTGAGGGGACGCAGCTGGTCGGCGCTGCGGGAATCGGCGCGAAGGGTGGGCATGTAATCAGGCGGGGTCCTCGGCCGACTCATCCTCGTCTTTCGCGGGGATTTCAAACGGAGTAAACGTGGAGGAGACCTTATGGCCGGTTGCCTTGGGCGTCAGCGGCTCGGCCATGTGGGCGATGAGGCGGTCATTGAAAGTCTTGGCCGGGTCGTGGCCCATATTTTTCAGCGCCTGCACGAGGGCGGCGACCTCGACCAGCCGGGCGATATCGCGGCCGGGCCGGACGTAGAACTCGATGTGCGGCACCCGAACTCCGAGGATGTCGTAGTAATTTTCCTCCAGGCCGGTGCGTTCTTCAATGACATCGGGCGACCATTCGCGCAGGGAGACGACGAGGTCGATGCGTTTCTCCCGCCGGATGCTTTTCACGCCGAACATCTCGGCGATATTGATGATGCCGATGCCGCGGCACTCCATGTAGCCGCGGTTGAGCGGACGGGAGCTGGCGGAAAGTTCGCGCTCGTCCAGGAGCTTGATGACGGTGAGGTCGTCCGCGACGAGCGAATGGCCGCGCTCAATGAGGGCGAGGGCGCACTCGGATTTGCCGATGCCGCTGTCGCCGCGGATCATCACGCCGATGCCCTTGATGTCGAGGGTGGTGGCGTGCTCGGTGCCGGAGGCGGCGAACTCATTGTCGATGCACAGGGTCGCGGCATTCACGAAGTTCATCGTGATCATCGGCGTGCGGAAGATCGGCAGCTTCATCTCCAGGGAGACGGCGAGCATCGGGTGGGTGGCGACGTAATTGCGCGTGAGCACTATGCAGGGGATGCCGCGCTTCACCATTTCATGGAAGATCTCGATTTGCTGCCGCTGCGGACGCGTCTTGAGGTAGGTCATCTCGGCGGCGCCGAAAACCTGGATGCGCTTGTTCGCGAAATACTTGAAAAATCCCGTCAGGGCGAGCGACGGGCGATTGATGGAACCTTCGCGGATGGGGCGGTGCAGACCGGCTTCGCCGGTCAGGAGATCGAGTTGCAGCTTCTCGCGGTAGGTCTCGTAGAAATGCGCGACGGTGATGCCGTGGATGGCTTTGGTAGGCATGATGACAGGAGTGAGTGGCAGGTCGTGGCTTGGGCATGACTTCAATTGGTTGGGCGGAGCGGCTCGCTCCGCCGAGGCGCACCGGGCCGGTGCGCCCTACCCGCGCCATCGCGCGAAACTTGCGCGCTATTTTCAATCGGAGAATCGGGCTTGAAGACACACCCTAGTGAGTAGATGAAGATTTCTGCGGCAACAAGCTCCTACTCGCGGCCCGCGGCCCGCGCCTACAAATTGAAATCCTTGCCGAGATAGAGTTCGCGGGCTTGCTGGTCGTTGATCAGGAAGGCGCCGGATCCCTCGGTCATGACCTTGCCTTTGTGGATGATGTAGCCGCGGTCCACAATGCGCAGCGTCTCGCGGACGTTGTGGTCGGTGATGAGGACTCCGATGCCGCGCTGTTTCAGATCGAGGATGATTTTCTGGACCTCGGCGACCGAGATGGGGTCGACGCCGGCGAACGGCTCATCCATCAGCAGGAATCGTGGACGGGTAACGAGGGCGCGGGCAATTTCCAGCCGCCGGCGCTCCCCGCCGGAAAGGGTGTAGGCCTTCTGCTTGGCCAAGTGCCCGAGACTGAGTTCGGCGAGGTGGTGGGCGACGAGGGCGGGGCGCTCCGCGGACTTCACCGGCAGGGTCTCGACGATGGCGAGGACATTTTCCTCCACGGTCAGCTTGCGGAAAACCGAGGGTTCCTGCGGCAGGTAGCCGACGCCGAGTCGGGCGCGGCGGTGCATGCGCAGGTGGGTGGCGTCCTGGCCGTTGATAAAAACCCGGCCCTGGGTCGCGGGCACCAGGCCGACGACCATATAGAAGGTGGTGGTCTTGCCGGCGCCGTTGGGCCCGAGCAGGCCGACGACCTCGCCGGCTTGCACGTTGATGTTGACGCCGTTCACGACCGACCGCTGGCCGTAAACCTTGACCAGCCCCTCGGTGCGAATCTCGGTGACGGTTGCCATGCTCAGGGTTTTTTCGCGGATTCCGCGGGAGGCGTGGCGGGCTTCGGCTCTTTGGCGAAGCCGAGGTCCTTGATTGCGGGCAAAATGATGCGGGACGGATCGGCCTCGGCCCCCTCGATGACGGCCCGGCGTTCACCGCGATAGAGCACCATTTTCGGGCCGGTCGCGGTGGCGCCGTTGGCGAGGTCCTTGATGACGGGATGGTCGGTCAAAATGATCTTATCGTCGTCGGGCAGCACCTCCGCCCGGCCGCAGGCGGCTTCGCGGTCCGACTGGACGATGCGGACGTTGCCCTCTGCGATGAGTGATTTGAAGCGTCCCAGTTTCCCAATGGTGGCGGTTGGGTCGCCCTTGCGGGTCGTGATGACCTCGAGGCGGTCGCAGGTGAGTTTCAGGTTGGTGCCGGTGACCGTCACATTCTTGGCGAAAATAAACGTCGTCTGCGTGTCGGTGCTGCGCATGTCGAGCTGTTCGCTGTCGATGACCGTGGGCGGGAGTTCCGGCTCGGCGGCCCGCGCCAGCAGGCCGGTTCCGGCCACGAGAAAAAGGGCGAGGCGGGTCAGGTTCATTTCAGGAGATCCTTGAGTTCGGTGTGGAAAACGACGTGTACATTGCTTGCGATGGTCACCCGCCGTTCCTTGTGGCTATACCGCCAGTCGCGGCCCGTCGCCTCGAATTCATCGTTGATGACGCGCAGAGTATCCGCGCCGGTGACGGCAGCGTCGGCGGGCTGGACGGAAGCGGACGGACTGAGGATCATGGTTTCCACCTTATCATCCGCCTTCCCGGAAAAAATCGAGAGGGTCAGCTCCTTCACCTCAAGCTGGTTCTGGCTGAGGTAGCGCGCTTCCGACCCCCGGATCAGCCACGAACGATAGCCTTCGGGGGTGAAGTTGGGCAGGCTGAAGTTGATGATTGGCTTGGTGCTGGAGATTTGCGTGCTCGCGGCCACGAGCGCCGCCACCGGCAGGAGCATCAGCAATAAAGATCGAAGCAGCGGGATCACGTGGGGCTCATTGACCCCGGTGGGCCAGGATATGTTCACATACTTCGCGCACCGCGCCATGGCCGGCGCGGCGGGTCGGCACATAACCGGCGGCTTTCAGGGCCGGGGGCATCGCATCGGCCGGAGCCACGCCGATGCCGGCCCAGGCAATGGCGGGGGCGTCAATATCGTCGTCGCCCATGTAGCAAACCTGCGGGGCCGCCAGGCCCAGTTGACTGGCCAGTTCCTGCAGCGCCATGAGCTTGTCCGTGCGGCCTTGAATGACATGGAGCACGCGAAGTTCGGTGGCCCGCAGGGTGGTCGCCCCGGAGGCGCGCCCGGAAATCCAGGCCACGGCGACGCCGGCCTGGCGCAGACGTACCAGACCCATGCCGTCCAGGATGGAGAAATTCTTGGCCTCCACCCCGTCGCTGACGATGGTCACGGTGCCATCCGTCAGCACGCCGTCCACGTCCATCGCGAACAGCCGGATGCCGGCCCAGCGGGCGGAGGAGAGGGTTGCGAGGCGTTTTTTAATTTTCGATTGGGCCACGGTGCGAGTGCCCGGCAGCTTGCGAGCAAAATCAAAAATCCCAAATCAAAAATCCAAAATTCCATCAGCCCATCCAGGCGGTGATGGCTTCCACGATCTTGTCCCGGCTCGGGCGGTAGACCGCTTCGAGTTCGGGGGCAAATGGCACCGGCAGGTCGAGGGCGGCGATGCGCAAGGGCGCGGCCTTGAGCTGGGCGAAGTGTTCCTCGGTCAGGCGCGCGACGAGTTCGGCGCCGAAACCGTGGGTGCGGCGGCCCTCGTGCACCACCACGAGCCGGCCGGTGCGGGCCAGCGAGGCCTTGATGGCGTCCAGCTGGAGCGGGGCGAGGGCGCGCAGGTCGAACAAATCAAAGGTCGTCTCGTATTCCTCGGCAAAATAATCGCAGGCTTCACCGGCCAACCGCACCATCTCGCCATAGGTGACGAGGGTTGCGTAGTCGCCGGCGCGAAGTTTCGCGGGCTGCCAGACCTCCCGGTAGCGGGGGTCCCATCTGACCGGATGCTTGCCGCGCCGGTAGAGCGCCTTGTGTTCGAAAAGAATCACCGGGTTGTCGTCCTCGTAGGCGGCCAGCAGGGCGTTGAAGGCGTCCTGCGGGTTGCTGGGATAAAGGGCCTTGAGGCCGGGGAAGGAGAGGAAAGCTGATTCCATTTCCTGCGAGTGGAACGAACCGAAGGTCAGCCCGCCCCCGCAGGGGAAACGGAAGACGACCGGGCATTTCTGGCCGGCGCGAAAATGGTAGGTCGCGGCGTTGAGCACGATCTGGGTAGTGGCGTCAGTCGCAAAGTCGGCGAACTGGAATTCCTCAATGGCGCGGTGGCCGTTCACCGCCAGACCCAGGGCATAGCCGGTACTGGCGGATTCACACAACGGGGTGCTGAACACGCGCGGCCGGCCGAAGTCGTTCACCAGCCCCTCGGTGACCTTGAACGCCCCGCCGTAGGTGCCGATATCCTGCCCGAGGATGACGGCCTCCGGGCGTTCGGAGAGGATTTTCCGGAGGCCGAGGTTGAGCGCCTGCGCCATGCTGATGTTTTCCGAAAATTCCGGCGTAGGCTGCCACGGCAGGGCCGGGGCCGGCGGAGCAAAAATCTCGGCCAACATCCCGTCCGGGTTGATGGGCGGCAGGGCGATCGCCGCTTTGACGGTGGCCTCAACGAAGTCGCGGACTTCGGTATCAATCGCGTCGAGCCGCGCGGTGTGGCCGGTGGCGGCAAGTCGGGCACGGAATTTTGGCAGCGGGTCTTGCGCGAGAATGGCGTCGGCCTCGCCGGGCTTCATTTAGTCACAGGTGTCGTAGGCGGCGTGGCCGCGCAGGCGGAAAGTGCGTGCTTCGATCAGGATCGGCCGGCAATTAGCCCGGACCTGCCCGATGGCGGCGGCGAGGGTTGTCAAGACGTGCGCGGGGTCACTGCAGTCCATGGCGAATCCCTCCATGCCGTAGCCCTTCGCGCGTTCAAAAAGATTGAGGGAGATGTACTGTTCGGAGACGGGCGTCGAGTAGGCATATTCGTTGTTCTCAATGACAAAAATCACGGGCACGGAAAGCACCGCGGCGAGGTTCAGCGACTCGTGGATATCACCCGTGCTGGACGAGCCGTCACCGAAGAACGCGAAACCGACGGCGGGCTTGCCGAGGCGGCGCTGCGAATCGGTGCTGCCGATGACATTGGAGAGCATGATGCCGAGGTGCGAAATCATCGGCAGGCTGCGGTTCAGCGGATCGCCGTGGTGGATGTTGCCTTCGCGGGCCTTCGTCGGACTGCCACTGTTGGCAAAATACTGGCAGAGGTGCTCGCCGAGATGGCCGCTCCACAGCAGGTGGCCGCCGAATCCGCGGTGTGAGAAGGAAACCACATCGATCGCCTTGTCCGCCAACAGGGCCAAGGGAACGATCAATGACTCGTTGCCCTGACCACCGGTGACCGTGCCGCGAATGAGTCCCTGACGGAAGAGGTCGAGGATGCGGTTGTCCCCCGTGCGGGCGAGTTGCATCCAGGCGTAGGTGCGCAGCAGACTCTCCGGTTGGCCCACTTCGTCCGGCCGGAGATCACGGCGTGCGAACAAATCCGGGGTGGGGGGAAAACTCATTGAGTCCAAAAGCTGCCGGCCGGTCCCGCCGGCTTCCAGAAAAAACTATTGCGCCAGACGGAGTAAGTGACGCCGGCGCCAGTGTTCAGTGGCCAGTTAGAAACTGCTGAGCCGCTGCAAGATCGGCCGGCACCAAGCCATGTCCGGCGGCATGCGGGTGCCAGGTGACTTGAGCGCCGGCCCGGCGGAATATCGCTGTGAGCCGAGCTGGGTGGTCTTCGGGCACGATCGGATCCTGCGTACCCGAGGAAATGAGCACGCGTTTGCTGGAAAGATCGGGGACTTGCACCGGCTCAAGCACAACCATCGGGCGCAACAGTACCGCCCCGGCGAGGGACTCCGGCCGCAGGAGCAGGAGCGTGGCGGCAATGTTCGCACCGTTGGAGAAACCGAGGGCGGTGAGCTGGGCGGGATCAAGGCCGTAATGCGCAGTCGCGGCGGCTAGGAAATCAGCCAGCGCATGGGTGCGGCGCGTAACCTCGGCCGGGTCGAAGCGACCCTCGGAAAGTCGGGCGAAGAAGCGCCGCGCACCGTGTTCGTTCACGTCGCCCCGGGGGCTCAACAGGGCCGAGCCGGGTGAAAGCTTTTGGGCCAGCGGGATGAGGTCGTTCTCGTCGCCACCTGTGCCGTGCAACAGCAGCAGCGACGGGGCGGTCGGAACCGTGCCGGGCACGAAGCAGTGAAAATATGCAAGGTTCATGAAAAAATGGCAGCGAAGGACCGCTGGGCTGTCCATCGTTGCGGCGCGTCCAAGATATTGTCCTGTCTAGAAGTTCGCTGCATAATTTCCGCCAATTGTTCGGGCTGTAGGAGCTTGTTTACAAGCGATACACGACATTGTCAGTCGGCGGGTATCCCGCATCGCCTGTAAACAGGCTCCTACAATATGAAACGAACTTACCGGACACGACACTAGTTGAGCTTGGGCAGGGCCGCCTGGATCTCGGCGCGATGCGGCTCAAGGTGCGGGGGGAGGGATAGTTTGGACCCCAGCGTTTCAACCGGCTCGTCGATGGCAAAGCCGGGCTGATCCGTCGCAATTTCGAATAGCACGCCACCCGGTTCACGATAATAAATCGATTTGAAGTACGCCCGATCGATTACCGGACTTACTTGCAGGCCCCGTTCCACCAGTACGGCGCGCGCGGCGTTTTGGCTGGCGTCATCGGCGGCCCGGAAAGCGACGTGGTGAATCGTGCCGGCGCCGCTTAAACCACGCGGCAGGGCAGGGTCGGTCCATAGATCAACGTAAGTGCCGGGCCCGCTCAGGCCGACCGTGTAACGGGAACGATGGCCGGATTGGGTGACTAGCCGGTACCCCATCGACTCCGTGAGCACGGCGGCGGTGGGACGGGCCTCGATGAGGCCGAGGGTGGTGCCATGGAATCCGCGGATGGCTTGGTCGGAAGGCACATCCCCGGCCGGCGCAGGCGGACGGGAATCAGCTTCGGTGGTGGCCACTAGTTCCAAGCGGAGGTCATCGGCGTCGAAGAACGGCAAAACCTCATCGGCGAAGCGGCGCT
>JANMVS010000453.1:0-1773 GCA_031392885.1 Verrucomicrobiota bacterium | reverse complement strand
GCTTTGCGTCCGCCATCGTGTGCGTGCGCTGCGCGGCGAGTTTCCATTCGAGCCGGAAATAGCCTTCCAGCCGCGCCTGCGTGTTCGCGGAAATCAGCGGCACGAACAGCGCGCACGATTTCACCTGCCCGCGGATTTTCTGGTCCCACTGGTCGCCGCCGACGAGCTCGCTCTGGTCGAACCACACCTCGACGCCCGCCTGTCTCAACGCCTCGCAAATACGTTTCGCGGCCTCCGCATCCTGCGAAGCATAACTCAAGAAGACCGCTTTGCCCGCGTCGCTCATTTCTTCCCTTTGGGCAGGTTGGCCGCCAACCATGCTCTGGCCCGACGGTAGTCCTCCAGGTAACCGACATCACGGATGGCCTGCAAGAACCGGGGGTCATCCCTGACCGGATCATAGAACTGAAAAAGGGCCATGCTGATCAGTTGATTCTCGTGCAGGTCCGCCGGACGGAGCCCGGCGAGCGCCTCGTCCGGACGACCGAGGGCAATCAGGCTGGCGAACTTGAATTGCGAGGCGGGCATTTCCGCCGTTGAGCCGATGACGCGGCGCATGGCCGCATCCGCGCCGGCCAGATGCAGGACGACGAGGGCGTTGGTCCGTTGCTCGATGCTCCCGCCCCAAGCCAGCGCCTTTTCAATCAAGGCCACGGCCTCGGCGGCGCGGCCCAGCAGGACCAAGGCGTGGGCCTTTTGCGTCGCGGCCTGGACGGCGAGCGGCTGCAGCGCCAGCGCCCGATCGGCGACGGCCAGCGCCTCGGCGGGCCGGCCCATCAGATTCAGCATCCGCGCATGGGTGTCGAGAATCCGATGGGATAGCGGATCGCTTTCCGCGGCCAGCTGCAACTGCCGCAAGGCCTCGTCCATGTCGCCCTTCACCCACAGCAACATGCCAAACCAGTGCCGGGCGGTGGAATAGTTCGGGTTCAGTTCGATCGCGCGCCGGTAGGCCCGCTCCGCCGCCGCCCATTCCCAGCGGAATTCAAGGGCCAGGGCCTGGCTCGTGTAGGCCTCGGCGCATTGGGGATCGAGGGCCAGGGCCTGACCGGCCTTGGCCGCGATCTTCGCCACCGTGGGCGAATTTCTCCAGCCAAAGGTTCCTCCGCCGGTTTCGTTTTCGTAACCGGCAATGCTCCAAACGTCGGCCAACGCGGTGTGGGCCCGGGCAAACCCCGGATCCAGATCGATCGCCCGTCCGAGCAAGCTCCCGGCGCGAGCATAGCCCTCCCGGGTCCGGAGATTCCACGCCGCGCGCCCCTCCAGATAAAGCTCAAAGGCCTCAGGCACGGTCGCCCTTCCGCTCGCCGAACGATCCACCCCCAGTCGAAGCGAGAGATTTTTCGCGATCAGCCCGGCGATCTCGTCCTGCACGGCGAAGATGTCCTTCAGGTCGCGCGTGAAGGTGTCGGACCACACATGGAAACCGTCCGCCGCCTTGATGAGCTGCGCCGTGATCCGAACCTTGTCGCCGGACTTCCGCACACTACCCTCGACCACATACGCCACGCCGAGTTTTTGGGCGATCTCGGGGATCGGCGTATCCTTGCCCTTGAAGTGAAACGACGACGTGCGGGCCGTCACTTTCAGGCCGGGAATTTTCGCCAGCACGTTGAGCAGCTCCTCGCTGATGCCGTCGGAGAAATATTCATTGCCCTTGTCGTCGCTGAGGTTGGCGAAGGCCAGCACGGCGACGGATTTGCTGTCGGCAACCGACGAAGTGGAGGGCGAGAGTGAAGAGGGTGCAGGCGCAGGAGCCGGAGCTAGCCGAAC
>JANMVS010000488.1:0-4188 GCA_031392885.1 Verrucomicrobiota bacterium | reverse complement strand
ATGCGCACCTCGAGATGCACGCCGACGGCCGCGGCGTACCGGGCGTTCACCGTTTCCAGGGCTTGCCGCGCCGCCAGGGCGGCGTGGCAGGCGGCCAAGGCGTGGTCCGGCAGGGTCTGCGGCGCGCCAAACACGGCCATGACCGCGTCCCCGATGTATTTGTCGACGTAAGCCCCATGATTGAGCAGGCACTCGCTGGTGACCTCCAGGTAGGCGTTGACAACCTCGACCATCTGCTCGGGCTGATCCTTGAGTTTTTCCGAGAGATCGGTGAATCCGACGAGATCGGAGAAGAACACGGTGGCCTCGCGCCGCTCGCCTCCCAGCCGGATGGAATCCGGATTGCGGACCAACTGGGCCACGACGGTTGGGTCCACATAGGCGCCGAACATCCCCTGGATCTCCCGCTTGCGCCGCTGCTCGCGCCAGAAATTTTCCGCGACGACCCCGAGCAAGACGAGGGCCACGGTGGCCGTCGGCGTAGCGGGCGCGAGAAACCAACCGGCGGACAAGGCGGCATAGGCCCCGCCAAGCACGAGGAAGGTCGCCGCGCCGGCGGCGATGGTCGGGGCGACCAGTGACGAACGGCTGCGTCCGGAGAATAACACGCCGCCGCCGGCCAGCAGCGCCGCCCCGAAGACAAACGGCCACGCGAGCGCGGTGATAAAGCCGCCGGCCACGAGGTTGGTCCACGCCGTCCAGTGCAGCAAAATACCGGGCTCCAACTTGCCCACGGGCAGGGGGACCAGATCGAACGTGCCGCTGGCATTGGCGCCGACGAACACCACGCGGCCCCGCACCGCCTCGGCGGTTTTTCCGGTGAGGGGCAATTCGTCCGCCAGGGCCCGGCTGATGGCCGCGGCCTCGAGGTCGGGCGCGGCGTTCACCAGTCGTTCGATGACCGGCCGCCCCGCCGCGATAAATGGGGCCGCGGACAGCACCGGTACGCCCCGGGCTTTGATTTGCTCCAATCCGCCCCGCCAGCGCAGCAGGCCACCGATGGAAGGCGCCGCCGCCGGCATGGCCGCGGCCAATGATCCCGCCGCCTGATAAGCGCGGGCCACCCCGTCAACATCCGCGGGAAAATCAACCAGTCCGGTGCGCGGGGTGCGGAAAAATTGCGGATGCGCGGCGACGAACGACTCGGGCCAAAACACCGGGGGCCGGGTCGCCGTCCGGGCCAGCACGACCGACGGCGCGGCCGCAGCCACCAGGGCCAGCAATTGATCCTGCTCCGCCGCGGCCGATTCCTCGAAGAAAGTGAAGTCCACCACCACGCGTTCCGCCCCGGCGAGGTGCAGGGCCGCGATCAGCTGCGCGAAAATCACCCGCGGAAACGGCCAGCGCACGCCCTTCTCACTCATGGCGCTCATCGTTGATTCGTCCACCAGCACCAGGGCGGAGTTGGGCGGCACCGGCGGCGGCCGCAGCGGCTGCCGGCTGGAGGCGTCGAAAAAAGCGCGATCCAACGTGGCGCCAAACGGCGAGAAATGAAAGACGACCACGAGGGCCGTCGCTGGCAGCAGCCAGCGCCAGCGCAGTGCCGGCGAATTGTGGGGAGGAGAAGCCACGGCCGATGATTAGAGGCGGCCGGAAGCGGCGCAGCAAGCGAGCATCCTTAGCCCGGATATCCCGAGCAGCCGTGAATGAGGAAAAAAAATTGGCACAGGGTGTGGTTTCGGTTGCGAGCAGAGGGTGAAACGGGGCTAGGCCAAGGCGGCGCGCACCAACGCGGCTACGGCGGGGGGCAAGGGCAGGCCAAGGGCGGCTTGGTGCGCTTCCGGGCTCAATTTGCGCCACGTCTTCCGAAGAATATCCACAAACTTCTCCTCGGGGTAATCGGCGTGTTGCGCAGCGAAGGACTCGATTTCGTTTTCCAAAAAAACCAGCACGGCGGCGTCTTCCAACACTTGGGTGCCAGGATTGGTTTTCAGGCCGGTCTTGGCAATCCAGCCGGCCGCCGCGTCAGCCTCCTCGGCCGAAACACCCGCGGCGAGCAGGAGCTCGCGGGCGCGCGCCGCCTGCTTGGGGTAGAGTGAACGGCGCCAGCCCAGGTAACCGGTTTTGCCCTCGGGAAAAGTGGCGCGCGGCGTCAGCCAGCGCTCCAGGTGCTGGCCGCGTGCCGCCAACCGCAGCAACTCCGGGGCGTCAGGCTGGAGCCGCACCACCCAGCCTTCCACCCGCTCAGCATAGACCAGTTCCGCGGGCCGGCCGTCGGCGGCGCGCTTCGGGTCCGCGGCATGGGCGGCATCGAGCAGTTCCCGGGCGCGGGCATAGGCGTTCATCACCCCTGTCTTCGGGGGAAAAGGCCGGGAAGACACGCAAAAAAAATCCGGGCCCCGGCTCGACGGGTTATGACAGGATTTTTTGGCCCGCGCCGATTTATTCGCAAATTCTGCATCGGTTGGGCCGGTGGTCCATGTTAGGCTCACCCCGTTGTCTCTCATCCCTTCGCCATGACCACCCTCACCGTCTCCCAGCTGCTGCCCATTCTCCAGTTTTCGATCGGCCCCGTGATATTGATCTCCGGTGTCGGCCTGTTGCTGCTGACCCTGACGAACCGGTTTGGCCGCATGCTTGACCGCACCCGGCAACTCAACCACGAACTGGCGGTTGGTCCGGCGGCGGATAAAGCCGGGCTCCTTCGCCCGCAGATCGAAATCCTGATGCGGCGCGCCGGCATTCTGCGCCTGTCGATCACGCTGGGGGCGGTCACCGTGTTGCTCGCCGCCGTGCTCATGCTGCTGTTGTTTCTCTCGGCGTGGCTCCAACTTGAATTGGCCGGGCTCATCGCCGGGGTGTTCTGTCTGGCGCTGCTCTGCCTCATCGGCTCGATGCTCGCCTTCATTCGCGACATGAACCTGGCCCTGCAGGCGGTACGACTCGAAGTAAAACACTAGCCGGACCAGCGGGCCCGGCGCGAACCCGCGGCGCGGGATTTCCTGCGCCCACTTTATACCCGTTACCATCTGCTTTGAGTCGTGGTAGGGTTGCCGCTGGTCGGGCAGGGCTCGGCCCGGCGACGAGCGCCGGCCCTACAGTCCCAAACCGTAGCATAATTGGCATTACTCGTTCAGCAGGTGATCAGCGGCGAGCACGAGGAAAATATAGTCCGACGTCGGATGGCCCAGGCAGTATTCGCCCTGCTGCCAGAGGAAGGGCCACTCGAGTAGCTCCGGGTAATCCGGCCGGATGAGCGCCGTGCCGGAGGCAATGCCGCCCGGGATATAGGACCAGTCGGCGCGGTTGACCCCATAGGCGGTGGTCATCGACTTCGCGCCGACGCCGGAGGCGAAGGAGGCGTTGTTGGCGCCTGGATGACAGCCGAGGATGAAATCCAGGGCGTGGAGCAGGTAGGTCGCGGGAAAAATGTCCGGGGCGCCGGTGTGCAGGTAATATTGTTCCACGCCGAAACGTTGAATCGACCAGCCGGCCCCCCAGATGTCCGGTTTGTAGGGCACCCCGTAGGGGGTTTCCTTTTCCAGCGTCTCCACCTGGGCGCGATAGGCGACGAGGGCCGCGCGGATTTTTGCGGTATAAGTCGCATCCGTGATGAACGAAAGCGAACGCGCGCCCAGCCACGCCGCATGGGGGCTGTCGGCGACGATCTCGTCCGCGAGGGCCAAAATAGCGGTCACGTAATTTTTATCTCCGGTGGTGTGGAAAAGCTCGATGGCCGGCTCCAGCCGCGCAAGGGCCCGGCGCGGTTTCCCGGCCCGCGTCCACAATTCCACGGCGACGCGCCGGCAGTCGTCCGCCAGCGGATCATTATACCCCCGGAGGGCCCGTGCCGCGGCGGCGAGGGCGCCGGCGGTCAACAGTTCGCGGTCCGGGTTGTCCTCGGTGAACACCCAGCGGTCATCGGCGGAGCCGAGGGATCCAAGCGGGGGCAGCGCGCCGAGCTTGGGCTCAGCCTGCGCGCCATGCACCGCCGCAGCGGCCAGCACCTTGAGCGCGGTACCGTCACGGTCCTGAAAAATTTGGTTGTCCGTCATGACCTGGGCGTCGCCGAGGTGGGTGTATTGCCGCAGCGAGGCATCCTGCACGCCGCGGTAGAGCCGGCCCATGGACTGGTAACCTCCGACGATGGACAGCGCGCCGTGCTCGATCTGCTGGAGCATGTCCGGTTTGCCATCCGGTCGGTGGATCTCGACGAGGTGGCGGACCTGGTCGATCGTGGTGTTGTCC
>JANMVS010000484.1:0-10278 GCA_031392885.1 Verrucomicrobiota bacterium | reverse complement strand
TCTACAGCGCCGTCAAGATCCAGTCGAAACTCGACTTCCCCAAGGCAATCTTGGTCACCAGCACCATTCCCGGCGAAGGCAAGACGATGATCAGTTGCAACCTCGCGGCCTCCTTCGCCCGCCACGGCAAGCGCGTCCTGCTGATGGACTGTGATCTGCGCCGGCCCATGCTGCACCGCCACTTCAAGCTCACCAACGAGACCGGATTGATCGCCTGGTTCGAGACCGGAGCCAAGATTCCCGCCGACCCGTTCACTGATCAGTCACTGGGGTTCAGCAAGGTCGATGAAAATCTGTACCTGCTCCGCTCCGGCGGTCGTTCCAAGAGCCCCACTGAACTCCTCGAGACCCCGCTCTTCGGCCAATTCATGGAAGCCATGAAGCAGCACTTCGACCTCATCGTGGTGGATTCCCCGCCCATGGGCGCCGTGACCGACGCGCTGCTGATTGCCGAGCGCACGGATGAAGTGCTTTATGTTTGTCGCTTCAATCGCGCCTACCGCAAGCACATCCGCCTCTACATCCGGCAGCTCAAGGAAAGCAAAAACGAGCTGCTGGGGATCGTCCTCAACGGCCTGTCCGCTCGCCGGATCGAATATTACAGCAACTACCGCTATTATCGGAGCTACAAGAAATATTACGGTTCGCAGGCGTAAGCGCTTTTTCTCCGCCGCGCCCTCGGGAGCGGCTTTTTTCCGTTGGCCGGAGCCGGCTTGCCGGCGCTGAATTCGCCCTACCTGTTCCCTCCCATGCCGTCCGCCTTCCTGCCTGCCACCTTCGATCCGCAGCGCCCCATCGCCCTGCTGGCCGGCCGGGGCGCATATCCCATCCTGACCGCGGCCGCCATCCGCCGCGCCGGGGTGCCGCTGCGCCTCATCGCCATGGATGACGAGACCGAACCCGGGCTCATCGCCAGCTTTCCCGCGGCCGAACGCATCACCCTCAAGGTCGGCCAGATCGGGAAAATGTTGGAGGCCCTGAAGAATTTTGGCGCTGGCTACGCCCTCATGGCCGGACAGGTGAAACCTAAAAAACTCTTCCACGGTCTCACGCCGGACCTGAAAGCCGCGGCGATTCTCTTTTCGCTCAAGCGCCGCAATGCCGAGACGATCTTCGGCGCCATCGCCGCCGAGATCGAGAAGCTCGGCGTCACGCTCCTCGACGCCCGCGCCTTCCTCGACGACCATTTGGCCACGACGGGCGCGATGACCGGCAAGCTCTCCCTCGACGACGACTCCGTGCAGCACGGCATCCAGATCGCCCGGGAAATCGCGCGGCTTGACATCGGTCAGGGTTGCGTCGTGCGCAAGGGCACGGTGCTGGCCGTCGAAGCCTTTGAAGGCACGGACGACATGCTCCGCCGGGCCGGCACGTTCAAGACCGACGAAACTCTTTTCGTGAAAACCGTGAAGCCGAAGCAGGATTTTCGCTTCGATGTGCCGGTCTTCGGCCCGCGGACCCTGGCAACCATGCACGACGCCGGCCTCGCCGCGGCCGCCCTGGAGGCCGGCAAAGTCATCATCCTCGACAAACCGGCGGTCCTCCAACAGGCCAAGTCCTGGGGCATCACACTGCACGGCTTTTAGTGAGACTCGCGCGTTAGCCTGACAGGTAGGGCGCGCCGCCGAGGCTTCGCAACTCGTCGCGGCCCGGTGCGCCGCGGCGGAGCGGGCCGCTCCGCCCTACCTCACGCATCGTGCTGTCAGCTTAATGTGCGAGGCTCAATAAGCCCGACCGGGCGCGTCGTCCTCGCCGCCCACGGCAGTGACTACCGCGGCCATTCCACCCAGCGCGTAAACTTGCACTTTCCCCCCGACCACGCACCTTTCCCCTGATGCCAGCAGATATCGTCGAAGTTTCCATCAAAGGCCTGATGCCCACCGCCAACGGCTGCGCGGTGTTTCTCGGCAACGACGAGAAGGTGTTTGTCATCTACGTCGATCCCAGCGTTGGCAGCGCTATTTCCATGACGATCAATGGGGTGAAAAAGGAGCGGCCCCTGACCCACGACCTCATCGGCCATCTGCTCCTGGGATTGGAAATCAACCTGGAGCGGGTCATCATCAATGATTTCAAGGCCGCCGACGGCACTTACTATGCCCGCATCATTCTGCACATGCAGAATGAGCTGGGACGCAAATTCCTCGAGCTCGATGCCCGCCCGAGCGATTCCATCGTTCTGGCCCTCCAGCAGAAGCGGCCGATTTTCGTCGCGCGCAAAGTCTTTGATCCCGTCGAGGATATGACCGAAATCCTGGAGCGCGTTCTCAAACAGCAGAAGGAAGAGCCCAAGGACGAGGGGGACCAGTAAGTCGGGCGAGTCCGCCGGACGAGCCGTCCGCGCATCTCCCTTAACTCTCCTCGCTCGCATTCCGAGCCCCGCGAAAAAAACCATCTGCCTTGAGCGCCACCGCCACCGCCGCCCGGCTCCCGGCCGGGATCATTCCCGGCCAGCCCCTCACCGCCCTCGCGCCCATGCAGGACGTGACCGACCGGCCGTTCATGCAGGTCGCAGCGCACTACGGCGCCCCCGATTATTTCTTCACCGAGTTTTTCCGGGTGCACGGCCAGTCGCGGCCCGAGAAACACATTCTTCGCTCCCTCACCGAAAACCAGACCGGCCGGCCGATTTTTGCCCAGCTCATCGGCGAACATATCCCCGATATGGTGCGCACGGTGAAGGCCCTCCTGGCCTATCCCATCGCCGGCATCGACCTGAACCTGGGTTGCCCCGCCCCCAAAATTTACAAAAAGAACGTGGGCGGCGGCCTCCTGCGTGATCCCGCCAAGATCGACCTACTCCTCGGCGCCCTGCGCGATGCCGTGCCCGGCCTCTTCACCGTGAAGATGCGCCTCGGTTTTGACTCGACGGAAAATTTTGCCCGCATCCTCGACCTGATCAACAAGCACGGGGTGAATCTGCTGAGCGTGCACGGTCGCTCGGTGCGGGAAGGCTATCGCAGTGACGTGCATTATGACTTTATCGGTCTGGCCGCCCGCACGGTCCACTGTCCGGTCCTCGCCAACGGCAATGTCTCGTCGGCCGATCAGGCTGCCCGGGTGCTGGCCACCACCGGCGCCGCCGGCGTCATGATCGGGCGTCATGCCATCCGCAATCCGTGGATTTTCCGGCAGACCCGCGAGCAGCTCGCTGGTCGACCCGTCACCTAGGTCACACTCGCCGCAGTGCGCGAATACGTTGAGCGACTGTATCGCGCGACCCAGGGTCCCGGTGTGCCGGAATCAGCCCAGGTGGCCAAGATGAAGAAATACCTGAATTTTGTCGGCCAGAGTGTGGACGCCGAAGGCGCCTTTCTGCATGCGATGCGCCGCGCCTTGACCGAGGCCGAGCTTTTTGCGGTCTGTGACCGCCACCTCATGGCCGAGCCCACCCGGCCTTTCGCGCTGGAACCCTACCCCGGCGTCATCGCCCGGCCCAATTGCGAAACCCCGGAGCCGAGCTGTTCGCTTGATACGGTGACGGCGTGATCAATCCAATCCCAGGGTTTTCCGGCCGGCGTCGGAAATCATCTGGGGCACCCACTGCGGGTCCCAGACGATGTGCACCTTGGCCGACTCCACCGTGGGCAGGGCGGCAATTTTTTGCCGGGCATCCTCCGCGATGACCGGGCCCATGCCACAACCGGGGGCCGTCAGGGTCATCTTCACCTCCACCACGTAACCGCCAGTCGGAGTCGGCTCGATGGCCAGATCATAGACCAAACCGAGGTCGACGATGTTGACCGGTATTTCCGGATCGAAACAGGTCTTCAACGCCGCCCACACGACCGCTTCACTAAAGTCTCCGCTCGCGGCCGGCGCCGGAGTCGCGGGCTGCGGGGTGAAGCCGGCGAGGTGGGCCGCATCTTCGCGCGCGAGGCGAAAGAGACCGGTGGCCGTGCGCACGGTGATGTTTCCGCCCAAGGTTTGGGTGATGGAAACACTCGTGCCGGCAGTCAGGGTGACTATGTCTCCGGCGGGGATGACCGTCGCGGGACAGTCCTGGCTGAGCAGGTAGGATTGATTCATAAGGGAGAGATCAGTTCAGGCGCAATTCGACAGGCAGGCGGGCGTAGAGACCGCGGGGGTCGTTGAACTTGTGCAGTGACTGGACTTCCTCCAGCGCCTGCTGGAGCAAAACTCCCGCCGGCCCGGCCCAGGACTGCTCGCGCCGCTTGCCTTCCAGGGCTTCCGTGAAGGTCTCGGCAAACTGTTTCCGGCGGGGATACTCGGCCACGCGGAAATCGTCGCCGAGCTTGACCTTGTTCGCCGCGTATTTGATCGCGGCGGCGAGACCGCCCAGTTCGTCCACCAGATGGAGTTGCAGCGCCTCGCGGCCGGACCAGACGCGGCCTTGGGCGATTTCCTCAACCACCTTGCGATCCAGCTGGCGGGACTCCGCCACCTTGGTGATGAATTGGTCGTAGACCCAGTCGACGTTGGACTGGAATAGGGCCAGCTCGTCATCCGTCTTCGGCCGGGTGGCCGTGCCCAGGTCGGCGAATTTCGCGGTCTTCACGGTCTCGAAACTCAGCCCCAGTTTATCCGTGGCCAGGCCCTGGAAATTCAGGAACAGGCCAAAGACCCCGATGGAACCGGTGATGGTCGTAGGCTCGGCGAAAATCCGATCCGCATAGGTGGTGATCCAATAGCCCCCCGAGGCCGCGACCGTGCCCATGGAAACGACGATGGGCTTTTGTTTCCCGATCAGCCGCAGTTCGCGATGGATGGCCTCGGAAGCGGAGACGCTGCCGCCCGGGCTGTTCACCCGCAAGACCACGGCCTTGACGCCGTCATCCTGCCGGAGCTGTCGCAGCATCCGCGCGGTCTTCTCGCCATAAAGGTAGCCCTCCTCGTTGCCGGTCCCGTCCACAATTTCCCCCTCGGCGTAAACAATGGCGATTTTTCCGCCGGAGCCGGAGCTCAGTTCGATCCGGCCCTCGTTTTGCCGCTTGCCGACCAGGCCGTTGGCGGAGATGAGCCGGGCATAATTCTTGAGGGCCACCTGCTTGAAGTTCTGTTTCGAACCCTTGCGCCCGGTGGCTTTTTTCAACTCGTCGAGCACCTCGTCGCGGTAGGCAATCCGGTCAACCAACTTGAGTTTTTTAGCCGCGTCGGGGCGGAGAAATCCTTTTTCATCGACGGCCTTTTGCACGGCGCCGGCCTCCAGCTGGCGGGACTGTTCGATGGCCGATGTCAGGGTGCCCCAGACATCGTCGAGCAGCTTCTGCGTCTGCGCCCGGCTCTCCGGACTCATGTTCTTGCGGGTGTAAGGCTCGACCGCGCTCTTGTATTTGCCGACGCGAGTGACTTGCACGCCGATGCCAAGTTTCTCGAAGGCCCCGGCGAAGAACATCGGCTGCGAAGCCAAGCCGGGAACCACCACCGCCCCATAGGGATCCAGCACGATTTCGCTGGCCACGGAAGCGAGATAGAAATCGCGCGTATCGGCGTTGTTGAGATACGCCTTCACCGGCTTCCCGGACGCCTTGAAGGCTTCGATCGCCTCCCGCACTTCCTTGAGCGCCGCATACCCGGAACCGTAGCCGGAGGGCCGCAGCGAACCCGTCAGATAGAGACCGGCGATGGCCTCATCCTTCGCCGCCGCCTGAAGCGCGCGGGTGACTTCGCGCAGTTGGAGCACGTGCGGCGCATTGGCGCCGAAGGCCTCCATGATATCGTCCAGTCCGTCGACCTGCGGCGGAGCGTCCTGGATGTTGGCCGCCAGATCGAACACCAGGTAGGCGCCGTTGGGCACGACGACGGTTTTCTTTTGTCCCATGACGGCAAAGGCCACCAGCATCAGAAACACCAGCATCAACCCGCCGAGAACGAACACGATCAGGGCCGCGAGCGTCGCGAAGAAGGAGCTGAAAAAAATCTTCATTGCCGCGAACTTAAGCCCCCCTTCCCCGACGGCCAGCGAAAAGCGATTGCGGGCCCCTCCGCCCCCGGACCCACTTTCAGGGTTGGCCAAAGCTCAGCCGCCTACCGGGCCGATTCCGCCATCTAGTCCTTTCCATTCCAGGACATTCCTCCTACCCTTGTCCCGATGAGACAGAAAAACGAACTGCTGACGACCAACCGCAAGGCGCTGACCATCAATCTTGATGGCATGCACTACGGCACCATCGCCGAGATTGGTGCCGGCCAGGAGGTCTCCCGCATTTTCTTCCAGGTGGGCGGAGCATCCGGGGCCATCGCAAAAACCATGTCGGCCTACGATATGACCTTCAGCGACGCCATTTACGGCAAGGCGCCCCGCTATGTCTCCTTCGAACGCCTGCAGACCATGCTCGACCACGAATATCGCCTGTTGAAGGAGCGTCTCGCCGAAAAGCGCGGCGAACGCACGCGGTTTTTTGTCTTCGCGGACACGGTCGCGACCAAGGGCTACAAGGGAAATGCCGACAGCCATGGCTGGTTGGGCATTCGCTTCCAGTCCAGCCCGCTGGCGGAGCCGAGTGACATCATCATCCATGTCCGGATGTGGGATAAGGAGAACCTCCAGCAGCAACAGGCCTTGGGGGTGGTCGGGGTGAATCTCATTTATGCCGCGTTCAACTACAGCGACGATCCCCCGCAATTGACCCAATCCCTCGTGGACAACGTCGGGGCCGAGCGGGTGGAGGTGGACATGCTCAGGGTCAGCGGCCCCGCTTTCGCGCAGATCGACAACCGCCTGCTCTCGCTCCATCTCGTGCAGTACGGTCTGACGAATGCCGTCATGTTCGCGCCCAACGGCGAAGTCCTCCAGCCCTCCGAAGTGCTGTACCGGAAGGCGATTCTCGTCGAGCGCGGCAGTTTCCGCCCGGTCACCCACGTGAATGTCGACATGCTCAACTGCGCCGCCGCGCAGTTTATGCAGGAACCCATGGTCAAGGACAAGGAGGTGCTGGTGCTCATGGAAATCACCATGAACAACCTGCTGGCCGCAGGTGATCTCAACGCGCCTGATTTTCTCGCCCGGGTCGACATGCTGGGTCACATCGGGTTCACCACCCTCATCTCAAATTACCCTGAATTCTACCGCCTGGTTTCCTACATTCGCCGGTACACGAAGGAAATGATCGGCATCGCGATGGGCATCAATACCCTTCAGGAAATCTTCAACGAAAAGTACTACGAGGACCTCGAGGGCGGCATTCTTGAATCCATGGGCCGGATGTTCCGCCACGCGGTTAAACTTTATATCTACCCGATGCAGAAGGAAGCCTACGACCGCTATCAGGTCAGTGGCCCGACCCCCAAACCCGGCCCGGCCGCGAGCGATGCCCTTGCCTCCGGCATCATGATCACCGCCCGGAATCTCCAGGTCTCAGACCGGTTGCGCAATCTCTATGCCCATTTGCTCGAAAACCATAATCTCGACTGTATCGTCGGCAGCAACCCGGATTACCTGAACATCTTCTCCCGCGACGTGCTGCAGCGGATCAAGTCCGACGACCAGATCTGGGAACGGCTGGTGCCGGCCAAGGTCGCCGCCATCATCAAGGAACGCCGCCTGCTCGGCTACACTCCGAGGCCGCCGACTGTCAGCTGACTAAGCCCGCTGGACGAAGGCGCGGACAGCGGGCAGCCGGCAGCGTTGCTCGCCCTGTTGGAATTTTATCCGTGTGTTCCTCGGCTTCCCGCGCTAACGATTTTCGCGAATGCGCTTCTACAAATACCACGCCCTCGGCAACGACTATGTTGTGCTTAACCCGGCCGATTTCCCCGGCTGGGTCGCCCCCACGCGCGAGCAGATCCGGGGTATCTGCCACCGCAACTTCGGGATCGGCTCCGATGGCATCCTCTGGGGTCCCCGGTCGGCCCCCGGCGCGCAGTTCGGACTGCGGATTTTCAATCCCGATGGCTCGGAAGCGGAAAAATCCGGCAATGGCCTGCGCATTTTTTCCCGTTTTCTCTATGATCAGAAACTGGTGGGGGATGCGCCCTTTACCATCGCGGTTCCCGGCGGCGTGGTCGAATCCCGCGTCGCCGCGGCCGGCCAGCTCATCACCGTCGCGATGGGCCGGGTGACTTTTCAGAGCGATCAGATCCCGGTCGCCGGACCGGTGCGGCCGGTGCTCAATGAGCAAATCACCATTCAGGATCGTACGTTCAGCTATTGCGCCGCCGGGATCGGCAACCCCCACTGTGTCATCGTCCTGCCGGAGATCTCCGCCCGCCTCGCCACCCAATACGGTCCGGACCTCGAGGTGCACCGGAATTTCCCCAACCGGATCAACGTACAGTTCCTGCAGGTAATTGACCGCCGCAATATCCGCATTGAAATCTGGGAGCGCGGGGCCGGTTACACCCTCGCCTCGGGCAGCAGTTCCAGCGCCGCGGCCGCCGTCGCGCGCCAACTCGGGCTGGTGGACGCCCAGCTGACCGTCCATATGCCCGGTGGCCAGATCGGCATCGAAATCGCCGCCGACTTTGCCATCCAGATGACCGGCCCCACCACCCGCGTGGCGGAAGGCGTGCTGCACGCGGAACTGTTTACACTGAAAGTCTAGCCCGGATATCCCGAGCCGCCGTGAATGCGGAAAAAGATTTGGGACAGGGGGTGGTTTCGGTTGCGAGAAGAGGGTGAAATATCCGGGCTAGCTGGCGGAGCCGCGCGGCCGGAGTACCGCCTGATCCGGGAACTGATGGGGGGCGAAGTGATTGTGCTTTGCGCGCCCCGCCTGCTCCCCTAGATTGAAATTGTGACTGGCTGGATCGGGGATTTTTTTCGTTTTTGGTGGGCGCTGTTCTACTGGAACGCGCGCAAAGCCTGGTTCCGTCTGCGCGGGGCGCACCGCGACGACTGCCCCTGCCAGAATGTCAGCGATTCCGGCCTGGCCATGGACACGCGCTGTGAGGGAATCACCCACTGGAACGAGCCGGCGCGTTTCCGCCGCATCTGTCCGCTCCTGACCCAAACACCCGCTGGCTGGCGCTGTGCCGTGGAAGCCGAGCGGGTCCGTCCGTTCTGGGGGCGCGCCATCGGGTATGTCGCGACCGGTTTGCTGGCGTGCTACCTCACCGGCACGGTCGTGGCCTACTATGCCCTGCGCGCGGCCCATTACGACCTGAGCTATCGCACGGTGGTTTGGCCGCCACGCTGGAGCGAACTGCACGGCGCCCAGGAAAAACTTTATGCCGGCCGCGCCCAGCAGGCGCTGGCCCGGGGAAATTACCAGGAGGCGCTCCTTTCCCTCGAACGGGTCTGCCAGCTCAACCCCCACAATTACAGTGCCGGCCTGGCCTTGGCCCGCCTGACCCAAGTGGCCGCTCAGTCTGATATTTCCGATCATATCTATGAGCGGCTGATGCGGGACGTACCGGAGCAACGCATCCCGACGGCGCAAATCTGGTTTCGCAGCCTGCTGAGCCGCGCCGCTTACGATAAAATTATGCCGCTGGCGGCGACCATGCTCAGCGAGGATCCCGCCCAACGCGGGGTGTGGTTGCACGCGCTGCTCTTTGCGGCGCGTCAGTCCCACGCCAGCCAGTTTCTCGGCACCGTGCTGCGGGAAAACCCCCACTTGCCGGAGTGGTGCACGGAGCTGCTGACCTGTGAACAGGCCTTGCTGGAGAACCGGACCGAGCGCGCACTCCTGCTGCTCACCCACGCCCACCGCCAGCCGCCGGCGAGTTTCCTGCCTTACTATCAAGTCGAACGCCTGCGGCTGAGTGGCCATGCCGATCAGGCCAACACCCTGCTGCTCGCGTACGGCCACCATCTGCCCGCCGACGAGGCCGTCTTTCTGCGGCTGGGTATTTATCACGCGAAGGGCTGGCTCTCCCGGCTCCCTTCCGAACATGAAAACCTGTTCCAATTTCCGCTGAGTCTCCAATTCGCCAGCCGGTTCTGCGCCTACCTGATCGTCCATCGCTCACCCGGGCTGCTCGCCCGCTACCTCGACCGGTTCAGCCAGCAGGGCCCGCCGCTGACGGCCGAGACGATCCCGGTCTATCAAGCCAACTACCTGGCCGCCGCCCTGACCAACGACTCCGTCCGGGCAGAAAAAATCCACACGCAAATCGCGCAGTTCACTTCTTCGGATGCCCGGGTGTTGCACGGACTGGTGGAAGTGTTGAAGAGCGGCAAGCCCGACCCGCGGCTCAAGCAGATCCTGCCCCTGGCGTCGCTGCCGACGGAAGTCCTGTACGCCATTCTGGAGCAACAGGCGGGAGCCGGCCCGAAATGAATGCTGGCGCGCCTTCCCCTCCCCCCGCGCCGGCCCGCTACCCGGCCGGCGTACTCCCGATCGGCGCGCTGTTGCTGGGTCTCGTGCTCGGTTT
>JANMVS010000473.1:0-5433 GCA_031392885.1 Verrucomicrobiota bacterium | reverse complement strand
GGATGCTGCCGCTGGCGTTCACGGCGGAGAAGGTCGCCCCGTGGCCGGTCGTGACGGTTTGGTTGACCAGGCGACTGGAGAGCACAGTCAGGCTGGCGGCGTTGCTGGTGGCGTTGCCGGCGGAGTTCGTCGCGGTGACGGGGTAGGCCGCGGCGTCGCCGGCGACAGTGCTGGCAATGGTGAAGGAAGTGCCGGTGGCGCCGCTGATGCTGGTACCGCCTTTTTTCCACTGGAAGGTGGGCGAGCTGCTCGCGGCGGCGGTGAAGGTGACGGAACTCCCCAAGGTTACCGTCTGACTGGCGGGATGGGTCGTGAAGACGGGGGCGAGGGTGATCACACTGGCCAAGGCCCGACCCTGACGCGTGGGTTCGCGATGAAAGGTCGGCCACGGTGCTGTGGCACTCACCGGCTGGCCGTTGCCCGACAATGAATAGAGTTTTCGGTCAAGACATCCCACGTAGATCGTTCCATCCGGAACAATGAGCGGCGATGAATCCACCCAGTCACTGGTCGCCGCCGTCCAGAGAACGCTGCCATCGCTGGTTTTAAGGCAGACGATGGAATTTGCGCTCGTGCCGATGACCAGACTGTCGGTCCGCAGCGCCGGCGTTGAAACCAGACTGGCGCCGCCCGTCAGGCTCGCGCTGCTCGTGTAGACCCAGCGCTGGGCGCCACTAGAAGTCAGGGCATACAGTTTACCATCCGTGGAGGCGATGTAGACCGAGCCCGCGGCATCGACCACGGGCGAGCTATCGATCCCGCCCCCGGTGAGAAATTCCCAGAGCTTAACTCCGTTCGGGGAAAAGGCGTAGAGCTTCTGATCCTTGGATCCGACGTAGATGGTGCCGTCCGCGCCGATGGCGGGCGAGGAGAGGATCTCGGCGCCGGTGGCGTAAGACCATTTGAGTTCGCCGGCGGCCGTCAGCGCATAAAAGGAGCGGTCCCATGAACCGAAGTAGACGCTGCCGTCTCCCCCGATGGCGGGCGAACTATCGACCCAGTCGCCGGTGAGGTATTTCCAGCGGGGAGTGCCGTCGGCATTGATGGCATGCAGGCTGAAGTCACCCGAGCCGACGTAAATGGTTCCGTCCGACGCCAGGGCGGGCGAGGAGACAATGAAGGAGCCCGTCGTGTATTCCCATTTCCTGGTGCCGGCAGAATTGAGCGCCGTCAATTTTCCGTCCCACGAACCGAAATAAATGGTGCCGTCCGGCCCAACGGTCGGCACGGAGTCAACGTCATCAGCTGTCTGGTACCGCCACTTCAGGGCGCCGGCCGGAGTCAGGGCATAAAGGAAATTATCCTGGGACCCGAAATAGATGGTTCCGTCGGGCCCGACGGCGGGGGACGACTCGATGCTGCCGCCGGTGGTGAACGGGAAGGGCAACCGCCGGGTGCCGTCGGTCTGGCCCGACAGTGAAACCAGGCCCGTGAGCAGGAGAATCAGCCAGGAAGCGGGGGAGCGTCCGAACATGGGTGGTCAGAGTTTCCAGCCGAGGCCGGTGGAGAACAGCGTCAAATTGTAGCCGGTCGAGGGATCGTTCGACGAGACACACTCGCGCTCCGCCTCGAGAAAGACCAACCAGTGGGCGTTGAGCTGCCGAGTGACTTGCAGCGTGGAGGACTGGTCGAGCCGGCGCCGCCGCGGCGGGTCGAGCCCGATCCCCGCCACCTGTTCCGCCCAGTGGTAGCGACTGGTGCCGAGCGAGCACTGGACATCCCACGGGGCGCGGGTCCACCCGATGGTCGCGAGCAACTTGCTGAGCCGATAATTAAAATAGCCGCTGCCGTTGTCGGCATTTTTCGATTGGGAAAATGCGCCGGCAATTTTCCAAGTGCCGTGCCAGTCCAGGGTTTTATCGACGTTAGCTTCGATTTCTGGCGCCCGGTAGCGCAACAAGGTTCCGGCAATGGGCCGGCCGCCGAGGGTGGTGTAATTCCGCTCGTGGTAGCGGCGGTGCCGTTCGCGCACGCCGAGGCCGAGTTTGAGTTTGCCCTCGCCGGACTGCCAGCCGGCGCGGACACCCTCCTGGTGTTCCTGATAGTCTTCCGGAATCAGGCGAAAATCGCTGCGCGTGACGGTGCCGGTCGCCTCCGCCCACCAGTGGGGATTGATTTCCCAGCGAGTGACAGCACTGAAGTTGAACCCGGCAGTTCTGAGCGGGGTGGAGAGGCGTTCACTCTCTGTCGAGAGATCCAGCACCGTATCCAGGAAATAGCCCTGCGCCAGCAGCGCGAGCCGGACCGGGGGGATTGGGCGCCAGCGCGCCTCACCCTGAAAAAAGGCTTCCGTGTCATCGGGCAGGTATTTTGACGAGAACATCCGCCGGTAATTGGCGCTCAGAAAACCAATCAATTCGACGGGCTGTTGCTCTCTGGCCGGGCGCCACAGCAGGCCTTCCACACTGGCGCGACTAAACCCGCTTTCCGCCTTGGCGAGGTCGGAGAGCAGCAGGTTGCTGTCCCAACCCACGCCCAGCTTGGTCTCGAACGAGGATTGCCAGTCCGCATGCAGCAGCCCTTCCAGCTCCGCGATTTCTGCGCCGGTCAACGCGAGTACGTCCCGATCCGACGGCGGCGGCCGACCGGCGGCAGCTGCCGGGGTTGGCGCCGAGAGAGCACAGGCCGCGACCACCAAGGACGGGACTAATCGCCGCAAAAAAAAGGTGGCAGCCAAGGCAGTCACCTTTGATGTAATCGACTGGTAGATAAGCTCAGCCAACCTTGCGCTTCGCACGCAGATCCTTCATCTCGGTCCGGATTTGTTTGGCCAATGTCCGCTGGGCATCGATCATCCCGGCGTGGTCCGCGCGGAACTTGTCGATGATGGCCTTCCGCTCATCGGCCGTCTTGCCCTTCATCTGATCCCGGAGTGTGGCGGCCAGGCCGCGCAATTCGCCTGATTGAGCGACCAACTGGGTGATGAGGGTCCGGAGTTCAGGCGAAAGCTTGGAAAGATCAAGATTCATGGCCGGCGGATTGGCGGCGGGGCCCATCTGACTGAAGCCGCTTAAACCGAAGGTGAGCGCGATGGCGGCGGCGAGGACGATCTTTTTTGAGGTATTCATATTTTTGGGAAGTTAGGCGGAAAACCAAAGACGCAGGGAGGTTGATCCGGTTACCTATTTACTTGTTCCGAGTGACCGATTCTTCAAGAGCTAAATACGCCGTCGAGGAGCGGATGATATTTTATTTCCTTTGGGTCCAATGCCCCGGAGCTTGCTCCGGCTTGGTTTGGGGGCAGCGGCGAGCGCCAGCGAGCCGACGAACTATGACTCGCTGGCGCTCGTCGCTACGGTCAGAGGACGGTAACGCATGGGGGTTTAATAAAAGGCCTGGAGCTTGTCGTGGACCGTGAGCCAGTCGAACGGCTCCGGGGATCTTTACTTGGCGCCTCCACCCAGGCGCTTTGCCTCCTCGGCGCCGATCTCACGGATGAAGACATTGCGCCAGCGGATTTCACCCCCGTGCGTTTGCAATTCGATCGGACCGCGCGCGGGGATGGGGGTTGGGCGGTCATAGTAATTCTCGAGTAATGCGTGATCGACGACAAGTTGCCCATTCAGCCACACACTCACCCGTGCGCCCACCAGCAGAATGCGGAAATGATTCCACTCCCCAAACGCGCGGTCGGCTTTCACCAGCGGATCCTTGCCGGGAGCGTTCGGCGAATTGTTCCAGAGCCCGCCGGAGCCCTTGGCCGCGCCGAGACTGAACTTCGCCGTCTCGGTGGAATCCCAGATCTGCACCTGGGGACAGCCGCGCAGATATATCCCTGAATCCGCCAGCGGCACGGTTTTGTAGTCCACGAGCAGTTCGAAGTCACCATAGTCCCGGACGGTGGTGGCATATTTGCCGTTGCCGTCATTGACCAGTTCGTCGCCGTCGGCGCGCCAGTGCTGGCGCATGTCCGCCGTCCACTCCGCGTCCTGCTTCGCCCGCTCGGCGGCGGGCAACGCCAGCCACTGGCGGTGATCAAAGGTATCGCCGCCCCGCCAGCCGGTGAGATCGCGACCGTTGTAGAGCGCGGTGAAGCCGGCGGGTGGGGTGACCGCGAAGAGGGTGGGCGCGGCGATCAGCGAACTGAGCAGAACTTGACGAAAGTGGGCGAAAAGATTCATGGGGTGGAAATCGGGTTGGCGGCTAAAGTTTCACGGTCCGGCCTTCGCGGAAGGACTGGTCGGCCGCGAGCACGATGCGCAGGCTGTCGAGGGCGCTTTGCCAGTGGGCGGTGAGATCCACCTGGTCGCGGATCGCCTGGAGGAAAACCTCCTGCTCCCGGCGGCAAAGTTCGTCGTGGTTGGGCTCGTCGGGAATGGCAATGATCTCGTCGGGTAGCGCAAATTTTCCGTCCGGGCCGCGCGCGGCGTGATGGAGGCGCAGGGTCTCCGTCTGCGTGTGCGACTCGATGTTGGCGGACTGGCCCGCGCTCGCGGCGTTCCGGGCGACGATGCTCACCGCGCCGCGCGGGCCGATCACATCTTTCACGAAAAACGCGGTTTCACTCATCATCGGTCCCCAGCCGGCCTCGTACCAGCCGACCGAGCCATCGGCAAAGGTCACTTGCAAGTGCCCGTAGTTGATCTGGCCGGGGGCGATCTCGTCGGACAGACGGGCGCCGATGCCATTGACGCTGACGGGGCGCGCGCCGGTCATGCGGCACATCACGTCGACGTAGTGCACCCCGCAATCGACGATCGGCGAGGTGGAGCGCAGCAGGTTTTGATGGGTCGCCCACTTGGCGCCGGAACTTTGCTGATTCAGATTCATTCGCATCACGAGGGGCTTGCCGAGCGTGCGCGCAAGTTCGGTGAATTTCTGCCACGAGGGATGGACGTGCAGAATGTAACCGATCAGGAGCCGGCGGTTGAGTCGCCGCGCGGTGGCGATGACCCGCTCGCCGTCGGCCAGGTTGTCCGCGACGGGTTTTTCCAAAAACACGTGTGCCCCTGCTTCGAGTGCGGCCAGGGCATAGGTGGCGTGCGTCTCGGTGTAGGTGCTGATGCACACGGCGTCGGGCTGGGTGCGCGCCAGGGCCTGGGCGTAGTCGGCGAATTCCGCGTAGCCTCCGCCGAACTCGGCATTGAGCTGCTGGCGCGAACCGGCGCCGCGCGCCACCAGCCCGACGATTTCAAAATCATTCGCCAGCTGGTGATAGGCCCGGGCATGCGCGGTGCCCATGTGGCCGCAGCCGACGACGAGGACGCGAATTTTTGAGGCCATCGGGTAAGGCGGGCGGCAGCTGGGTCGAAACTCAGTGGGGCGCGGCGCTGCTTGCGGCGGCTTCGCCGCGGCCGGCGGTGGGCGGGCGGAAGAAAAGGGCGAGGGCGAGGGCGGCGCCGGATGCGACCGCCAGGGGCACGAGGAACAGGCTCTTGAAATCAATGACGGTGCCGGTCGTATAGACTTTCTGGAGCAAGAACGGGCAGAGGG
>JANMVS010000452.1:0-13792 GCA_031392885.1 Verrucomicrobiota bacterium | reverse complement strand
CGCCCCTTCTCCCTGCGCTTCGCTGCGGTCGTCGAACCCCAGGGCTGGTGCTTCGCACCTGTCGCCGCCCGGGGCGGCGCTTCTCAGCCCCGGGGGGACGCCACCAAACAAAAAACCCGCCTCATTGGGCGGGCTTTTTCGTGGCGTCCCCACGGGGATTCGAAACCCGAGGAAAAATTAAGTTAAGTTGCTGCCCAGACGCAGACTTACTTGAGGGTTAATGTTTTAGAACAAGCAAGAGGATGCGACGAGATGCAGAGAAGTGAAGGCAAAAACAGATTTTACGGCAACCTTTGGTCAACCTTCAGGACACGGGGCAGCAAAATCCCGGTTCTCAGAATACTCTGAGCCAGCGGCGTCGCTCGGCGTCATCCGGAGATCCCAGCGACCGAAACGCCGAGCATGCCTTTCAATTAAACGATAGTATTATTACATTTAGACGCTTTTAGTCTTTCAACTGGACGGACGTTCGCTGTCATCTGGCCGACAGAAAGATGAACCCACTCCTCAAAGATGTATCCGCGTTGGATTGAGCAGCGCGTCCGGGACGAATTGTCCGATACGCGCGTGGTGCTCCTCTCGGGCCCGCGACAGGCCGGCAAGACAACTTTGGCTAAGAAAGTGGCGGCACAAGGGACAACCTTCCTGACGCTCGATGATCCCACGGTGTTAAGTGCCGCGAAAAGCGATCCAGTCGGTTTTGTGCGCGGATTGGATCGTGCGACTGTCGACGAAATTCAACGGGCCCCGGAACTGATCCTCGCGATCAAACGTTCCGTGGACGAGGATACGCGTCCCGGCCGGTTTTTGCTAACCGGCTCGGCCAACTTGCTGACCATCCCGACGGTGGCGGATTCACTGGCCGGACGCATGGCGATTGTAGATCTATTGCCGTTGTCGGTGTCCGAAATCAAACGGCAGCCATCCCATTTCCTTGCGGAAGTCTTCCACGGCCATGTGCCCAAGCCCTCCAACCTGATCATCGGCGAGGATTTGGTGACGGCCGTTCTGACTGGCGGATATCCGGAGGTGCTGTTGCGGAGCAAATGGAACCGACGGCGGGACTGGTGCCTTGCCTACGCCCGGGCGATTCTAGAACGCGACGTGCGCGATATCGCCCAAATCGACAAGGCACAGCAGTTGCCGCGTTTGTTGCGCGTGCTGGCCCATCATTCCGGACAGCTTGTGAACTACTCTAGCCTGGGTGCACCCCTAGGTCTGACGCACGTCACCACCCAGAAGTACGCCGGCATATTCGAGCAACTCTTCCTTACGTATCTGCTGCCGCCGTGGTCTAGCAACGAACTCAAACGCCTGATCAAGACGCCGAAGCTGCACTTTATGGATTCCGGGCTTCTGGCGGCACTGCGTGATCTTTCACCGCAACACCTGGCGGCCAACCGAGGTGCCTTCGGAGCCCTGCTCGAAACCTTCATCTTGTCCGAGGTGCTCAAACTCGCGAGTTGGACGGGCCAGCGATTCTCGCTCTCGCACTATCGCGACAAGGAGCAGAACGAGGTCGACATTGTCATCGAAGACGAGGAGCGCCGGACCGTCGGTATCGAAGTGAAGGCCGGCGCGACCGTGACAGCAGCGGATTTCAGTGGACTGAAGAAGTTGGCGGATGCTTCAGGCAAACGCTTCGCCTTGGGCTTGGTGCTCTACGACGGAGACGCTGTGGTGCCTTTTGGGCCGAGCCTCTTTGCCGCACCGATCTCCTCTCTCTGGAACTGAGTTTGGGTCCCGTTGACGACGCTGGCGTGCGCCGACCCGGGCATATAGCTGGCGCGTGCCAGCGCCCGTTCGGTGCGGACCCACAGCCCGGCAAACGGCCGACATTCTTGATGTTTTCCTGACTATCCACGGACATTCGGCACATTTATCGCCAACGTGGATCCTTACAATTGTTCGCCTCATCGACAGGGCGTTCACCGCTCGTGCTGGCCGACCGCAAAGTTTATCTGGACCGTTTGGAAAAGGCATTTGAGGCCCAGGCCGCGGGCATCGAGTGTTATCGACTGGACGGCAAGCTGGGCAAAAAAGCCCGACGCGAGGTGATGCACCAAATCGCGAAGCACTATGATGACAGAAAGCCGTTCGTGCTTTTTGCGACGGCGTCGCTGATCGGTGAGGGATTCGATCTGCCGCGTTTGGATACTCTGGTTCTGTCGATGCCGCTTTCGTTCAAAGGCCGCCTGATTCAATATGCCGGGCGGCTTCATCGACAGCACGAGGACAAGGGCGATGCCTTGATCTTCGATTACCTCGACGAAAACCAAGCGATCACGAACGCGATGTTCCGCCGCCGCCTGGCTGGCTACAAGGAATTGGGATACGGCATCGGGATGCCTCAAGACCGCGATCCAACTTGGTTCGGAAAACAACCGCATGAAGGCCCCGTGCCAAGCGGCGGATGACACCGTGCTTCGTGAGGCGACCGAGCTCCACCCCGATGACACGGGGGCTTCCTTCAACCCGGGAATTCCACTGGGGATACGCGGTGGCCGCCACCGCGCAGGTCTACGCCTCTACACCGTCAAGAATGAAAGCTTGCCAAGGGGCCATTTCTGTCAGAAATAACACCCTGTTTTTCTTACAAACAATCCATGACCATTCTGTCACAAAGTATCGAGAAATCAGTGACTAGCCGCATCTACGGACGCGGCAGGGGTGGCGTGTTCACCCCGAACGACTTCCTGGACTTGGGCAGCCGGGGCTCCATTGACCAATCCCTGCACCGCCTGACCCGCCTGGGCACCATCCGCCGTACCGCCCGGGGCCTCTATCATTACCCCGAAAGCCATCCCCTGCTCGGCGAGGTGGCCCCGTCCATCGAGGCGGTGGCCAAGGCGCTGGCCGCCAGCGAACAGGTCAAATTGCAGCCCTCCGGGGCCTACGCAGCCAATCTCCTGGGGCTTTCCGAACAGGTGCCGGCCAAGGTCGTGTTCCTCACCAGTGGGCGGGCGCGCAAGGTGAAGCTCGGGAAGCTGGTCATTGAATTGCGCCCTACGACGCCGCGCAAGGTGGCCGCGGCGGGCCGCACCAGCGGCCTCGTGTTGGCCGCGTTGCGGTATTTAGGGAAAACCCACGTCACGCCGGAACGGATCGCCCACTTGCGAAAAACGCTGTCCGCCGCGGACCGGCGACAACTGCTGACGGACCTGCCGAGTGCTCCGGCCTGGTTGCACCCGCACCTGCGGGCCATCGCCGCAGAGGGATCGCCGTGAGCACGTTTGCCACCCTGCCCGCGAAAGAGCGCGAACTGTTCTTTCGCCAGTACCAGGAAAAGCGCGGCGTCGATCCCGTCATCGCGGAAAAGGATTTCTGGGTTTGCTGGCTGCTCGGCCGGATCTTCGAGCAACCCCAACTCGCGGATGCGTGTGTGTTCAAAGGCGGCACCTCCCTCTCGAAAGTGTTCGGCGCCATCGAGCGATTCTCCGAAGACATCGACCTTGCCATCATTCCCGCTTCGCTCGGATGGAAAGAATCCGACCTCGACCAGGCACCCTCCCGCACCAAGCGGGAGGAGCGCATGGCCGGGCTGGAAGCGGCCTGTGCCGCTGCCGTGCAGGCCACGTGGCAACCGCGGCTGGAGGACTCCGTCCAAGCGGTGCTCGGCGCGCCGGCTGGCCGCCCCGGTTGGCTGACGTATCGCTTCGACGAGGCCGGACGCTCTCCGGTGCTCTACTTTGCCTATCCCGGCGCTTTGCCTCGCGGCGTCGCCTACATCGCCCGCGAAGTGAAGATCGAATTCGGGTCCCTGACGGATCAGCGCCCCATCGGCCGACATCCGATTCAGGCCTTTGTCGCCGAACTCGCTCCGGGAGTCTTCACCGATTTCATGGCGGAGGTCGTCGCCTTGGAACTGGAGCGCACCTTTTGGGAGAAGGCCACGATCCTGCACGCCGAATTTCACCGCCCGGCCGACCGACAGATGAAGGATCGGCATGCCCGGCACTACGCGGACTTCGCTGCTTTGTGGCGACACATGCCAGCGCAGGCCGCGCGCAGTCGCCTCGATTTGTTGGAGCGAGTGCGCCTCCACAAGTCCCGTTTCTTTTCCTCGAGTTGGGCCAGCTACGCCACGGCTGTTCCCGGTTCGCTACGCCTTGTGCCACCCGCTGCACGGATCGAAGCTCTGCGCGCAGATTACGAGGCGATGCAGCAAATGTTTCTGGGCGAGCGCATGCCATTCGAAACGGTGCTCGCCATTTTGCAGGAGGCTGAGGCCGACTTGAATCGCTCCTGAAATTGCGACGGTAGCGGGGAGCGCTGAAACCCGGCTGGTTGTTACGATTTCACCCCACTTATTTATTTGTGGGGTGAAATAGTAACTCGGTTGGCTTCCGTCATCGCGGCGTTGATGAACGCCCGTACACGGCTTGCCTCCGGCACGTTGCAGGTGCGCACTTCGATCTTCGATTTAATCTCGGGGACTCTTCCACCCAGTCCTTCCTACTTCCTTTCGTTTCCTCTCATGGGCCCTCACGGGGCACACACTTAATTTGTAAGTCACTCATCAGTAATGATATGTGGCGTCCCCACGGGGATTCGAACCCCGGTTCTCTCCGTGAAAGGGAGGCGTCCTAACCGGGCTAGACGATGGGGACCCAGCACGGAATCGGGGAAGCTACGGTCTGAGCCCGACCGCGCAAGGATTTTCTGGGTTCGGCGGAAAAACCGGACCTTTCCCGCGGATAACACGGATCGACGCGGATGGAGGCGGCGAGTCGGCGCACTCGCCCGTGCATCAATCGGCGGTTTCTCCGGTTATCCGCGTCCATCGGCGTGATCCGCGGAGGAAGTTGATCGTCCAACGTGTCTTGGATGCCTAAAACCGCTCCTTCAGTCTCAAGAATCGGCGCTCGATGAGATAATAGGAAGCGGTAGCAAGACTCAGGCTGACCGCCAGCTTCCAGCCCAGCCGGACTGGTAGGGACGCCGACGGAATCAGCTTCTCCACTATATAGAAGACCGGCAGGTGCAGCAGATAGAGACCATAGGAGATTTTCCCGACAAAAACCATCGGCCGCCACGCCAGTGGCCGGGCCAGCAGCGAATGCCCGCCGGCCACCAAGTCCGCCACGACCAGCCCCGCCGCTCCCGCCACCAATACATAACCAATCCAACCCATCCAAGGGCTGTACCAGGTAACAGTATGGATCACGGCGATGATGCCCAGGAGGGCTCCGGGGGCCAAAAACCTTCCAAGCCACCGGCTGGCCGTCTCGGGCAGACGCCTGCCGGGCAGGCTCTGGACAAAATACGCGAGCGCCGCGCCGGTCATGAGGGTGTCCATGCGCGTATCGAGGCCGAAGTTGATGCGCTCGTCGGGATAAATTCCAACCCGGCTCGCCCGATAAATCGCGATCACCAACGCCCCGGCGAGCAGCAGCCGCGCCTTGGCGACGGGGGAACGCCCGGTGCGCCCCAGGCCCACGATGACCAGGGGCCAGAGCAGATAAAATTGCTCCTCAATCGAGAGGGACCAGCAGTGGTTCAGCCACGTGAGATGGATATTATAGAAGGCCTGCGCCCAGTTCGAGGTGTAGCTCAGGACCAGCGCAATCTCCGTGCCGGGAAAACGTCCCTCCAGCCACACCATGCCCACCCCCACGAAAGCACAGGTGAGCACCAGCGCCGGCGCCAGGCGCAGAAACCGCCGGGCATAGAAATTCCGAAAGCTGATCGCGCCCGTCCGTGTCCACTCCGTGCTGAGAATGGTGGTGATGAGAAACCCGCTGAGCACAAAAAAGATGTCCACCCCCGTCCCGCCGCTGCGGAAATAGGGCACGCCGCCATGTGCGGCCAGCACGATGCCAACCGCGACCGTGCGCAAACCGTCCAGACTGGGGTAATAGGTGTGTTTCACGTCCTCGGCCGCGGAAAGCACACGAAAGCGCAGCCCAATACAACGCCGGGATGTGTCCGCACACAGAAAACCAGGAAGCACATGGGGGGCGGGATTGAATATCCCGACTAAAACTTGTGGGCGGAGTGCCCTCACTCCGCGTTTGTGGGATGACGGGTGAGGGCACCCGTCCTACACCATGCGGCAGAACCCAGGTAGCCGCGAGCGCCAGCGAGTGGGGGGCAGGGCGGGCATTCCGCTGCCCGCCGTCGACCATGGCGCATGCCCGGCGCGGATCCGACTTCGCCAAGGCTACGACGGACAAGGCGGAGTCCGCGCTCTACCACTGATTCGAGCGGGCGGAGCCCGGCGTGGAGCGGAGTCCACGCCCTACCACCGATTCGAGAGGGCGATTGGGGGCAATCGCCCCTACCTTTCGTTGCCGACCGCCCCTGCAATTATTACCATCGCTGATAATACCGGACTTCCTTGCGCACAGAGACTTGCCTTCCGTGTGCCTTCCGCCTGACGCTCTGGCATGGTTATCTTATGCCCCGAGAAAACCCCATTCCAAGGACGCGGCAACGCTCGATGGCAACCGATGCGCAGCTTCTGCCAAGAAACACTCCGGCTTCGCGATTGAGTCAAAAACCACGGCCCGTAGCGTAATTTTCCGTCCGCTCCACGCATGCACGACCATCCCTACGCCTTCCTCGCCCTCTTCCTCGGTGGAGCGATTGCCTTTCCGCTGATCATGCTGGGGGTCGCGTGGCTCTGGGTGAAAATCTTCCAGGCGGCCAAACCGGGGCCGCACAAGAATGCCACCTACGAATGCGGCCTGGCCTCCACCGGCGACTCGTGGATCCAGTTCAAGGCCCACTATTATCTGTATGCGATCCTCTTCCTGATCTTCGACGTCGAGGTGCTGTTCCTCCTGCCCTTCGCCGTCGCCTTCACCAGCTTGTCCACGGGCGCCCTGCTCGCCATGCTGGTCTTCATCCTCCTGCTCGCCGAGGGCCTCGTCTGGTCCTGGCAACGCGGTTACCTCGCCTGGAAATGAGCGAACAAGCCGCCAACCCAACCCAAAACCCGCAGGCAGAGACGCCTGCGGCTACAAATCGGCCCGGTCAAACACCGGCCGGTCAGCAGACCGGAACGGCGCAGCCCTTCCCCGCGGCGGGCGTGCCCTCCGAAGCCTTGGCGAAGGCGGGGAATATCACCGACGCCGAGCGCGAGGAGCTCCGCCGCCACGGCATTTTGATGACCAGCTTCGAGGAGCTCTACAACTGGGGCCGCAGCAATTCCATCTGGCCGCTCCAGTTCGGTCTCGCCTGCTGCGCGATCGAGATGATCGCCGCCGCCACCGCCCGCTTCGACATCGCCCGCTTCGGCGCCGAGATTTTCCGGCCGTCGCCCCGCCAGGCCGACCTCATGATCGTATCCGGCACGGTCACCAAGAAGATGGCCCCGCAGGTCGTCCGCCTCTGGAACCAGATGCCCGAGCCGAAATACTGCATCGCCATGGGCGCCTGCGCCATTTCCGGCGGACCGTTCAAGCAGGGTTACAATGTGCTCAAGGGCATCGACCGTTTCATCCCGGTCGACATCTACATCCCCGGTTGCCCGCCGCGGCCCGAGGCCCTGCTCAACGGCCTGATTCAGCTGCAAAAGAAGATCAAGGGCGAGAAGCTCACCGGCCCCGACGCCGCGCGCTTCACCCGGCCCGAGGAGCCCAGCGAGTTTCCCATCCCCGCCTACGGGGCGCACGACCTCGAGCCGCCGAAGAACGACGCCGTCTGGGCGCCACCGAAACCGGAGGGGAAGGCGTGAACATGGAGACCCTCGTACAAATCCATGACCGCCTCGTCGCCCGTTTCTCCGCGGCGCACGTCACCCTCGTGACGAATCCCGGCGCAGCGGCGGAACACTCGCTGCTGCTCGACGCCGCGCACGCCCACGACCTCGCCCTCTTTCTCCGCGACGATCCTCTGCTCCGCTTGGATTACTGCTCCAACGCCACCGGCGTGGACTGGCCGGACAAGGAGATCACCGATGTCACCAAGACCACCGTGCCCGATCCGGCCGGCGGCCCGCCCAAGATCGTCGAGTCCAAGTCCACGCGGATCCAACCGGGCTGCCTCGAGGCGGTCTATCACCTTTACTCGATGGCCCTGAAGCATGGGCCGGTTGTCATCCGGCTGCGCACGACCAACCGCAGCGATGCGGTCGCCCTGCCCTCGCTCACGCCGGTGTGGCGCTCGTGCGATTTTCAGGAGCGCGAGATTTTCGACCTCTACGGGATCATCTTCGAGCGCCACCCCGACCTGCGCCGGATCCTGATGTGGGATGAGTTCAAGGACCACCCGATGCGCAAGGACTACGTCGAGCCCGACGATTACGAGTGGGAGCCGACCGCGCACGGCGCGGTGCTGGAGCGGGCGAAAACGCATCAGCCGGCGACCGTCGCCGAGGTGGGGCGGATTAGCCCTAATCCGCCGTCCAAGGAGGACAAACCGTCCTGAACGGCGCGTTAAGGATAACGCGCCCTACCCGCCATGAGCCCCTTTCAGCCCTCAACGCTCGGCTCTCAGCCCTCAGCTAACGGCGCCGCCGGACCGTTCGGCGGCCCGGCGGGCCCCACCGTCCGCGCGGTGCACGACCAGTTCCACGGCGACCTGCTCGAGGTCTCGATGGGGCCGCAGCATCCATCCACCCATGGGGTCTTCCGCATGGTGGTCACGCTCGACGGCGAACAGATCGTCAAGCTCAAGCCCGTCTTCGGTTACCTCCACCGCAACCACGAGAAGATCGCCGAGAACACGACCTACCTCGGCTCGATGCCGTACACGGACCGGCTCGATTACCTTTGTTCGATGTCCACCAACTGGGCCTACGCCCTCGCGGTGGAAAAACTGGCCGGCCAGGCCGTGCCCGAGCGCGCCCAGTATCTGCGCATCATCATGGCGGAACTCACGCGGCTCGTGAACCACTCGTGCCTGGTCGGCTTCCTGTTCAACGACCTCGGCACCTCGTTCACCCCGCTGCTCTACGCCTTCCGCGAGCGCGAAAAAATCATCGACCTGTTCGAGTCGCTCAGCGGCTCGCGCATGATGTGCAACTACCAGCGCTTCGGCGGCTGCCGGGTTGACCCGACGCCGGAGTGGCTCGCCGCGGCCCGCGCGCTCACCGACAATTTCCCGCGTTTCCTCGACGAGTATGAGCGGTTGCTCACGGGCAACGAGATCATGCTGGCCCGCACCCAGGGCATCGGCCGGCTCGATCCCGCGCACGCCGTCAACGCCGGCCTCACCGGCCCGGTGCTCCGCGCCAGCGGCGTCGACTACGATATCCGCAAGGTCGACGGCTACGGTTTCTACCCGCAGTTCGACTTCCGCGTGCCGCTCGGCGCGCACGGCGACACCTACGACCGCTACATGATGCGCATTTTGGAAATGCGCGAGGCGGTGAAGATCCTGCAGCAGGCGTTCAGGACCATTCCCGCCGGCCCCATCATGGACCCGAAGGCGAAGATCCGCGGCTTCCGGCCCAAGGCCGGCGAGGCCTACGGCCGCCTCGAGGGCCCGAAGGGCGAACTCGGCTTCTACCTCATCAGCGACGGCTCGCCCAATCCCTACCGCTACCGCGTCCGGCCGCCCTCCCTGATCAACCTCACCCTGCTCGAGGAAATGTGCCTCGGGCACACGATCGCCGACGCCGTCGTCATCCTCGGCAGCATCGACATCGTCCTCGGCGAAGTGGACCGCTAGGTTTTCGCGCGGCGCGAAACCCTGATTTCTCCAACCACCAACTCAACCCATGATCCCCCCATCTCCTCGTTCTCATTTTCCGGCTCGGCGGAAAATGACTTAGATTTTTGCGGAGTCTGCGGAGAAAAAATCTCATGCTCGGCACCGGCATCATCAAAGGCCTCGTGGTCACCGCGAAAAATTTCGTGGGGAGCTACCATGACCCCGCGCGGATGGTCACGGTCGAGTACCCCGAGCAGCGGACCGTGCTGCCGGAGAACTACCGCAACTTCCCCTTCCTGGTCGCCGAGAACGCCACCGACCCCCTGGGCACGCTGCGCTGCGTCGCCTGCCAGATCTGCGAGAAGGAGTGCCCGCCGCAGTGCATCATCATTGAGAAGAGCAAGGACAAGAAGCCCGACGCCAATGGCAAGATGCAGCTCTACCCGGCGATCTTCGGCATTGATACCTCCGTGTGCATGAGCTGCCAGATCTGCGTCGAGGTCTGCCCCTTCGATGCGATCAAGATGGACCAGGTGTTCGAGATCGCGACGACCAACCGTTTCGAGGATCTGTTGCTCAACCGCGAGCAACTGGCGAAGCCCAACAGTTATTACCACCAGATCCACCCGGTCGAAGCCGCCGAGGTCGATGGCCGCCTGAGCGCCGAGCGCAAAGCCGCCGAGGAAAAGGCGAAAGCCGCCGCCGCCGCCAAGGCCGCCGCCGCTGCGGCCAAACCTTTGCCGGGCGACCGGCCCGGACAAATACCGGCCGACCAGCAGGCCGGAACGGTACAACCGACGCCCGCGCCTGTAGCCGGGGTCGCTGACGCCGGCCCGAAACCGGCCTCACCGAGGCCGGCTACAGTCCAACCCGCTTCGCCGGCGGGGAAGCCGCCGGATGCAGGAGGGCCTGCAACATGAACCACACACCCCGCCCTGTCGGGCACCCCGCTTCGCCAAGGTGGAACGCGGCCGCCGGACGCGTTTGTTGGGTGACGCGGCAAGCAAACCCGTCCGGCGGCCGGGTTCCACCCATCGGCCATCTCGCCCCATGAGCGCCGCCCCCCTCACCTCTTCCTTCCTCGAGCGCGCTCCCCTGGAGTTGCGCGACTGGGCCGTGAACCTCCTGCCCGAGCCGCTGCAATGGCTGGCGCACCACGTGATCACCGTCGTGGCCGTCCTCGCGGTTTTTGGCACGTTCTTCGCCTTCACGACCATCGCCGAGCGAAAGCTGCTCGCCCGCCTGCAAAACCGTCTCGGCCCCAATCGCTCGGGCCTGCCGAAGTTTTCCATTCTGCCGTGGCACCTGAAGCACACGCTCTTCGGCCTCAGCCAGCCCTTCGCCGACGCCATCAAGACCCTCACCAAGGAGGACATCGTCCCCGCCGCCGCCGACAAAGTGCTGCACTACCTCGCGCCGGTCATCGTCGTCGCCTTCTCGCTGATGACCTTCGCCGTGCTGCCCTTCGGCCGCCACCTCATCCCGGTCGAACTCGACGCCGCCCTGCTCTACTTCTTCGCCGCGGGCGCCGCCACCGAACTCGCCATCTTCATGGCGGGCTGGTCGAGCCGGAACAAATACTCGCTGCTCGCCGCCATGCGCGCCCTGGCCCAGCTGATCAGTTACGAGCTGCCGCTGATTCTGTCGGTCGTGCCGATCGTCCTCGTCGCCGGCACGCTCTCCACCCAGGACATCGTGCGGGCGCAGGGTTTCTGGACCTTCGGCTGCCTCCCGCACTGGTTCATCTTCACGCCCTGGGGCGCCGCCGGCTTCGTCATCTTCCTCGTCGCGGCGCTGGCCGAGTCCAACCGTTCGCCGTTCGATCTGCCCGAGGCGGAGAGTGAACTGATCGCCGGCCATCTCACCGAATACTCCGGTTTCAAGTACGCGCTCTTCTTCATGGCCGAGTATTTCGGCCTCACCGCCCTCAGCGGCCTCGGCGTGACGCTCTTCCTCGGCGGCTGGCAGGCTCCCTGCGCCTTCCTGGAATTCATCCCCTCCTACCTGTGGTTCATGCTGAAGCTCGTCGGGATGCTCGTCTTCTTCATCTGGGTTCGCGGCACGCTGCTCCGCCTGCGCATCGACCAACTGACCCGGCTGGCCTGGCAATTCCTGGTGCCGCTGGCGCTCCTGAACGTCGGCAATGCCGCCTTCTGGGTGCTGACCGCGCACTGGGCCGGTCCGCTCCAACTGGTCCGCTGGGCCGTTTCGTTGGCGATCGTGGTCATCCCCTTCCTCCTCATGGGCCGCTCCCTCACCGCCGGCTACGCGCCGCGCACCTACCGCTATGCACCGTAAATTTTCGCTTCCCGATTCTGGATTTTCGATTACCTGCGCCCCACCGCGCCGGGTGAATCGTCCGTCCCGCCAATCGAAAATCGAGAATTCAGAATCGAAAATCGCGTGACCTTCGCCCTTCTCCTCATCGCCGTCCTGATGCTGGGCTCCGCGGCCGCGGCCATGATGCTGCGCAATCTGATCCACAGCGCACTGCTGCTGATCCTCAGCTGGGCCGGGGTCGCCGCGTTCTACCTGTGGGCCGGCGCGGAGTTCGTGGCCTTTGCCCAGGTTCTGATCTACGTCGGCGCCATTTCGATGGTCGTGCTTTTCGCCGTACTGCTCACCCGGCAGAATCAAGTCGATCAGGTGCTCGTTGAACCCGCCTCGCGCGCTCGCGCGGTGACCGCCCTGACCGTCGGCGCCTGCATGGCCGCAGTTTTATCCGCCGCGATTCTTTCGTCGCAGTTCCGCCCTCCGTCCGCCCAAGCGCCTTCGGCCACCGTCAAGCAGATCGGCTTGGAGCTCATGCAGCGGCATGGCGCCGCACTGCTGATCGTGGGCGTGATCCTCACCGTGGCCCTGCTCGGCGCCACCATCATCGCGGCGACTGATCGCAACGAAGGTCAGGCCCGACCGCGGGGCGGGCCGTTTCCCCCGGAGGACGCCCCATGACGCCGCTGCACCTCTGCCTTCTGATTTCCACCGGGCTTTTCTGCATCGGCCTCGTCGGGGCGCTCGCCCGCAGCAACACCATTCTCGTGCTGCTGGGCATCGAACTCATGCTCAACGCGGCCAACTTGAACTTCATCGCCTTCTGGCGCTTCGGCCCGTCGCCCGCGCCGGCCAACGGGATGATCTTTGTCCTTTTCGTCATCGCGGTGGCCGCCGCCGAGGCCGCGGTCGGCCTCGCCCTGATCATCGCGGTCTACCGCCACCAGAAAAACATCCGGCTGCAGGAGGCCAACACCCTCAAAGGGTGAATTTTCAAGCCCCAACATCCAAACTCCAGTGAAACATCAGTCGCCGAAACCCGCTCAACCCCACTCCTTGGCAGTTTCGTTGCTTGGCCATTCATTGGAGCTTGGAGCTTGGAGCTTGGAGCATTCGCGCCAGAGCCAATCAATGGAGAACCTTGCATGACCTTGGGCGCGGAAAACCTCTGGCTCATCCCCGCGCTGCCGCTTTTGGCCGCCGGCCTGGGCGCGCTGACCCCGCGGAACGGCCGCGCCCTCGCGGCGGGCAGTGCGATCCTCGCGATGGGTTTCGCCTTCGTCCTGTCGTGCCTCGCGCTGAACGGCGCACTGCAGGCTCCCGCCGTCCACGCGGTCTGCAACTTCGCCTGGTTCGACCTGGGGGCGGGCGCGGTGCGGCTGGGCTTCCTGCTGGATCCCCTCACGGCCTTCATGTGCGTGATGGTGACCTTCGTCGGCCAGCTGATCTTCATCTTCAGCCTCGGCTACATGAAGGCGGATGCGAATTTCAAACAGTTCTTCTGCTTCCTGAGTCTGTTCGCCGCCGCGATGCTCGGGCTGCTGGTGGCCAACAGCCTCCTCCTGCTCTTCATCTGCTGGGAGCTCGTCGGCCTCGCCTCGTACTTGCTCATCGGTTTCTGGTTTCACAAACCGTCCGCCGCCGCCGCCGCGAAAAAGGCCTTCATCACGACGCGCATCGGCGACCTCGGTCTGTTGCTCGGCCTGCTGTGGCTGTACGATGCCAGCGGCTCGCTCCTGTTCTATGATGGTGGCGCCGGGGTGCTGGAAACCGCCACGCTGACCTCGCTGGCCGGCCAGACCCTCGGCTGCGGCCTGGCGCTCTCGACGGCCATCGGCCTGCTCATCTTCTGCGGCGCGGTTGGCAAGTCCGGCCAGTTTCCGCTGCACGTCTGGCTGCCGGACGCGATGGAGGGCCCGAC
>JANMVS010000411.1:0-5500 GCA_031392885.1 Verrucomicrobiota bacterium | reverse complement strand
TAACTCCAGGCGCCGCCCAACACTTTGCAATCCCCCGAAGGTTTTCTCTCTGCCGCGTTTCACCGTCAGCTCGCCCGTCGTCACGGGGGCTTGATTATTTTCTTCGTCATCTTCCTGGCGATTTCCCTGCTGACCCGGCTGGCCTTGCTGATCAAGGCGGCGCACGACGTCACTTGGACACTGAGCTTGGGCGCGGCTTTTTTCTGGGGGCTGGTCTATGATCTGGGCGCGGCGGCCTTCGCCTCGCTGCCGCTGGCGGTGTTGTTGGCGGTGCTCCCGGCCGGTTGGTTTCAGCGTCGCTGGCAGCAGGGGCTCGCGCAGCTCACGGGGTTCGGGATTCTTTATCTGCTGCTGTTCGGCACGGTGTCGGAGTGGACGTTCTGGGATGAGTTCGGGGTGCGGTTTAATTTCATCGCGGTGGACTACCTCGTCTACACCACCGAGGTCGTCGGCAACATTCGCGAATCCTACAACCTGCCGCTGATCTTGGCGGGGGTCTTCGCCGCCGCCGCGGTGCTCTTCGGGTTGCTGGGGCTCACGGGCTTGCCCCGGCTCTGGTTCTCCGCTCCGGCCGAGCCGGCCGGCCGGCGGCTCAAGGCCGGGGCGGCCTGGTTTCTGATCGCCGTGGTTTTTGGCTCGGCGCTCAGCGGCAAGTGGCTGCCGGCGTTTCGCAATAACTTCAACCGGGAGCTGGCCAAGAACGGACTCTGGTCGCTCTTCGCGGCCTTCAAGGACAACGAGCTCGAATACGCCAAATTCTACTCGACGCTGCCCGCGGCCGAAGCCTTCCGGCTCGTGCGGCAGGAACTCGCCCGGGACGCCTCGGTCACGCTGGGCGCCGATCTCCTCGATACGCTGCGGCTCGTGCGCCACGCCGGGCCCGAGCTGCGGCCCAATGTCATCCAGATCACGGTGGAGAGCCTGAGCGCGGATTTCCTCAGCATTTTCAACCGCGCCTCCCAGCTCACGCCCAACCTCGAGGCGATCGCGGCCCAGAGTCTGGTTTTCGATAATTTCTACGCTACCGGCACCCGCACGGACCGCGGGATGGAGGCGCTGACCCTCTCCGTCCCACCGACGCCCGGGCGTTCGATCGTGAAGCGGCCGCACAACGAAAACATGTTTACCCTCGGCTCCGTCTTCCGCGCGAAGGGCTACGACACCGCATTCATCTACGGCGGCTTCGGTTACTTCGACAACATGAACTATTTTTTCGGGCACAATGGCTACCGCGTGATCGACCGCACCGGCGTGCCGAAGGAAGACATCACCTTCGCCAATGTCTGGGGCGTGTGCGACGAGGATCTCTTCCGCTGGACGATGCGCGAGGCGGATGCCGGCGCCGCGACCGGCCAGCCGTTCCATTATTTTGTGATGACGACGTCGAACCACCGGCCGTACACGTTTCCCGAGGGCAAGATCGACCTGCCGTCGAAGATCTCCGGCCGCGCGGGCGCGGTCAAATACACGGACTTCGCCATCGGCCAGTTTATTCGCGACGCCGCAAAGAAGCCGTGGTTCAAGAACACGGTGTTTGTCATCGTGGCCGACCATTGCGCCTCGAGTGCCGGCAAGACCGAACTGCCGGTCCAGAACTACCATATTCCACTGATTATCTATGCGCCGGGCGGGCAGATCGCCCCCGGGCACATCGCCACGCTGACGAGCCAGGTTGATTTTCCGCCGACCCTGCTCGGCCTGTTGAACTGGAGTTACCCGAGTCGTTTCTTCGGCCGGGATATCCGGCAGACGGACCCGCGGGAGGCGCGCGCGCTGGTCGGCACCTACCAAAAGCTCGGTCTGTTGAAGGGCGATGATTTCCTCGTGCTCACCCCGGTACGGCGGCAGACGCAATACCGGTACAACCGGACCAACTTCGGGCTGGCGGAGCAGCCGCTCAACCCGGCGTTCCAGGCCGAGGCGGTCAGCTACTACCAGACGGCCAGCGACCTTTACAAAAACCAGCGGTATCGCGAGTTGAGCGCGGCGGATTTCACCCGCCTGCTCGCCGCGCCGGCCACGCCATGAGCGGAATCCGTCTGCGTTCCGACCGGTCGCTCGGGCTGACGTTGCTGTTGCTCGCGGCGGCTGTTTTCCCGCAGGCCACGCCAGCGGCGGCTTTGCGCTGATGGGCTTGCTCATGATGCGGGCCGCGCGTTGCTGGCGGTTCGCGGTCCTCACGTTTGGCCTGGGCTTGGGCTGGTGGATGGGCGGCTACCAGATGTTGAAGGGCGCGCATTATCTCAGCCATACGGTCACGACGATGCTGGGGGCATGGCTGGTGGTTCTGCTCTGGCGTCACGCGCTGCGGATCGCGCCGGAAGCCGGCGCCTGACGGCGGGCGCAAATGACAAGGCCGCCCCCCGCTTGCGCGGAGGACGGCCTTGGTTGGTTGCTGTATTATTTAACCGCGAACCGTTTGGCCGGAATATCTGGCATCGAGCTCGGGCGTGACGACCGAGAGCGGAACCGGAATACCCCTGCGACCACGGTAGGACTCGACATAGGCCAACTCGGGCGACTTCGCCCAGAGGGCGAAGGGTACCGCGAACAGACCGAGGCTGAGGACGATTTTGGACTTGGTGTTCATTTTCATAATCCCCGCGGTGAGGCGGGGTTTATTCTGGACGGGCGGGGCATCAGTTATGACATAAAGCCTTGAACGATTGGCCGGAGCCCGTGTCGTAGCCGCATGAGTTATTTGTACAGAATCGTGCGGCGCGCGGCCCTGGGGGCCGGGTGGGTGGCGTTGCTGGCGGTGACCGCCCACGCCGAGATGATGGCCGAAAAGACCTTAAAGGAGATTGTGGCGCGCCAGCGGAATATTTTTGCCCGCGCCGAAAAAGAAGGGGAGCACCTGGACGAGGCCTGGCTGCGGGGCGAGCTGCAGAGCGTCATCAACAGCTACGATATTCTGATCCAGAAAAGCCCGGATTTCGCCCCCGCCTATGTGACCTACGGCATGCTGCTCGGCCAGGTCGGCATGACGCGGGAGGCGGTGGGAATTTTGCTCAAGGCCAACAAACTCGACGCAAACATCCCGCTCGTGAAAAACCAGCTCGCCAAGCATCTGGCGGAGGACGGCAAGCCGGTCGAGGCGTTGCCGTGGATCATGGCGGCCATCGATCTCGAGCCCAAGGAGCCGCTCTACCACTACCATTTGGGGCTGCTGCTGCTGGAAGGACGCGAGGATTTCATCCGCACCGGCCATTTCACGCGACCGGCGCTCGACCAGGCGATGCTCGCGGCTTTTCAACACGCCGCCGAGTATGCGCCCGATAAATTTGCCTACGCCTACCGGCACGCGGAGGCTTACGCTGACTTGGAAAAACCGCAGTGGGACGAGGCGCTGAAGCGCTGGGCCGCGCTCGAGGAACGCGCCAAACCGGGGATCGAGCAAGAGACCATCCGGCTGCAGGCGGCAAATATTTTGCTCAAGCTGGGCCAGACCGACAAGGCCCGGGTGTTGCTCGCCATGGTCAGCGAGAAAGTACTGCTGAAGCAGAAACAAACTTTGCTCGACCAGATGGCGGCCAAGCCTGAGAAGTAGTCCCGCATGTCTCTTCTCTCCCGTCTCGAACGCACGCTGGGGCGCTTCGCCCTCCCCGATCTTTCCCTCTACCTGATTTTGGGCCAGGTCATGGTCCTGGGTTTTGCGCTGCTCGGTCAGTTTGACGTCGGGCGCATCATGCTGTTGCCCTCGGCCGTGGGCGCCGGCCAGGTGTGGCGGCTGGGGACGTTTCTCTTCGTCCCGCCGGTCACCACGTTGACGATGACCAGCGCCATCTTCCTGGCGTTTGGCTGGTATCTTTTCTACCTCATGGGCAGTGCGCTCGAACAGCACTGGGGGGTATTCCGCTACAATGCGTTCCTGTTCCTCGGCTGGCTGCTCACGGTCGCGGTCGCCTTTGTCACCCCCGGGTTTTATGCGACCAATGGTTATCTCGCCGCCACGGTCTTCCTGGCCTTCGCCTACCTGAATCCGGATTTTGTGATGTATATTTTCTTTTTTCTGCCGGTGAAGATCAAGTGGCTGGCGCTCCTCCAGTGCATCGGCTACGGCTACGTTCTCGTCGTCGGCTCGTGGTCGGATCGGCTGATGGTGCTGGCCGCGACGGGCAACTTCCTGGTTTTTTTCGCCTCGGACCTTGTCCGTTCGATCAGCTCCGGCCAGCGGCGCATGGCGGGGCAGGCGCGCCGTTTCGGGGCGGAGAACGACGAACGCGAACCCCGCCACCGCTGCCACGTCTGCGGCAAGACCGATCTGGCCCATCCGCAGCTGGATTTTCGCTACTGCTCCAAGTGTGCCGGGGACCAATGCTATTGCGCGGAGCATATCTTCACCCATGGGCACGTGGTGGGGGCGGAACCGGCGGCGAAAAAATAGCCCATGCCGGCGGCCCACCCCCAGTCTGGCGCAACCCTTGGCGAGTGGCTGCGGCACGCCGAAAAACTTTACGCCCGGCGCCAGGTGGCGCTGGGCCAGGTGGCCGCCACCGCGCACGACGAGGCGCTGTATCTGCTCTTGCATGTGCTCGGGCTCCCACTCGAGAGCAAGCCCACGGTGCTGCGCCGCAAGTTAACGGCCGGGGAAACGGTCAAGGTCAGGGAGATTTTCCGCCGCCGGCTGGACGAACACGTGCCCGCCGCCTACCTCACGCGCGAGGCCTGGCTGGGGGATCATCGGTTCTACGTGGACGAACGCGTGATCATTCCGCGTTCCTATTTTTTGGAGATCATCCCGGAGCAACTGCCGCACTGGCTGCCGCAGAAACATCCAGTCAAGCGCGCGGTCGATGTCTGCACCGGCTCGGGCTGTCTGGCCATTTTACTCGCCCACCAGTTTGCCGGGGCGAAGGTGGATGCGATTGAGTTGTCGCCCGCGGCCCTGGCGGTGGCAAAATTCAATATCGCCACTCACGGGTTGGGAAAACGCATCAAGCTCTACCACTCGGATGTGTTTGATGCGGTGCCCCGCGCGAAATACGACATCATTCTCAGCAACCCGCCCTATGTGCCGACGCGCGAATTGCGCGGCCTGCCGGCGGAATTTAAAAACGAGCCGGCGATGGCGCTCGACGGGGGCAAAGACGGGCTGGACGTCATCCGCAAACTGCTCCGCCAGGCTCGCGAGCGCTTGCAGCCGCACGGCATTGTTGTGCTGGAGGTCGGGGGACTGCGCCGGGCGATGGCCCGGGCCTTTTCCGCCCTCGACCTGCGCTGGCTGCGCACGGCGGACGGCGAGGATTGTGTGTGCGTTGTGTCGGCGCTGCGGCTGCGCGACTGGCAGGGTTAGCGGGACTCAGGGGATTACTTTCGGGCCGCCTCAAACTTTTTCACCGGCAGGCCGGCGGCCGCCCAGTCCTTAAAGCCGCCGGCGTTGGCAACCTTGAAGCCTTTCTCGGCGAGCGCCGCCGCGACTTTGCCTGAGCGATTCCCCGAGCGGCAATACAGAATGACCTGCTTGTCCCCGACGGTGGCGAGAAAGTGTTTCCATTCG
>JANMVS010000381.1:0-9568 GCA_031392885.1 Verrucomicrobiota bacterium | reverse complement strand
CGCCGGCATGAGTGATTCCATCAAGGGCAGTCCCAAGCACATGCCCGCCCCCTTCAGGAAGAGGCGGCGACTGAGGCCTGCTGGATCATGGCGAGCGATACGGGAGTGAATCGGTTGCGGTTTCATAAGCTATTAAGGCGGGTTGAAGGCGACGGTGGAAGACCGGTCAGTCGCTTCGGCAACGGGCCGGCGTTGTTTTTGAAACGGAGGCGAGTCGATGACGCCAAGCAGCAGGCTGGAGAAACGCCCCCCATTCTTTTCCAGCCGCGCCACAATCGCGTCCACGGCCTCGACATCGCGATACTCAAGTCCGCGGCCCAAGGCATAGGTGAGAAGTTTCTCGGTGAGGCAGCGGTAAAAATCGGCCCGGCGCTCATGAGTGATGATGCGCTTCAGTTCCCGGACATCCTGGAACTGCTCACCGGTTGCCAGTTTGCCGGCGGAAGAGATCAGCTGGCCGGCCTCACTCGTGCGCCAGCCGCCGACCGCGTTGAAGTTTTCCAGCGCAAGGCCCAAAGGATCCATGCGCACATGGCAGGAACTGCACAGCGCGTTTTTCCGGTGCACTGCCAGCATTTCCCTCAGGGTAGGCTCGCGATCCCCGAAAGCTGCTTTGGCATCCTCCAGCGGGGGAATGTCCGGGGGCGGCGGCAACGCGGGGGTGCCGAGGATATTTTCCAGGATGAACTGACCGCGCTTCACCGGCGAAGTGCGGGTTGGGTTGGAGGTCACGGCCAGCACGGTGCCCTGGGTCAGCACCCCTCCCCGCGGACTGCCCTCCGGCAGCTCGACAAGGCGCAACTGCTTGCCCTTCACTTCCGGCAGACCGTATTCGGTGGCCAGCTTTTCGTTGAGAAACGTGTAATTGCTGTCGATCAGCTCCAGGATGCTCCGGTCCCCATGCATGATATGGCTGAAAACCATCTCAGTCTCGGCCCGCATGGCCCGGCGTGTGTCGGTGTCGAAATCGATCCGCGGCGGGCCGGTGGGCTTCCCGAGGCCGAGGACCGCACGCTTGTTGATGGGCACAAACTCCACATCACGCGCCTGCAGCCACTGGCCGGTGAAATTGCGCACGAAAGCATCGGCCTGGGGATCATTCAGCATCCGGTCCACCTGCGCATGGAGATTCGCCCGGAGTTCGCCGCGCCGGGCCAGGGAAAACAGGGTCTCGTCGGGCATCGTGGACCAGAGGAAATAAGACAGCCGCGAGGCCAGGGAAAACTCGTCCACCCGAGGGAATCGCGCCCCGCTATCAGCCGGTTCGGTCTGCTCAAAACGGAAAAGAAAGCGTGGAGATGAGAGAATCGCCATCATCGCCCGCGAGATACCCTGTTCAAAGGTGCCGTTCTGAGGCGGTGCCTCGACGCTTCGGGCCAGATGCACGAGCCGGCTAAGCAACGCCTCGTCCACCGGACGCCGGAAGGCACGGGTCGCAAACACTGACAGTATCTCCCGGGCATACCTCTCCCTTTTTGCTTGGGACACCGGCACATCCCGCGGGAAATATTTCCGGTAACCGGGCGGTTCCACCATCGAGGCCTGGTCAAAGGGGCCCTGCACCTGCACGGAAAGGATGCGCAGTTCAAGTTTCTGCGGATCGGCGAACTCGGCGCCCGGCGAGTCCTTCGGTAATTCCGCCGGCGGCAGGGGCGTCACCGCAATGCTCACTTCGTGTTCCCCTTTCGTCCACGACACCTCCTCGGCCAGATGGAGCGGCTTACGGTGTTCCCAACCGAGCGTCTTCGCGAAAAGCTTCACCCCGTCGACCTGAATCTGGAGCAGGCAGCGTTCGGGATCAAAATTAAACGGCCCCTTGATCTCAAGATCCAGTGCCAGCTGATATTTCGCCGCGCGCGGCGCAGCAAACTTATGCGAAACCGCAACCGGTTCGTGATAGCCGATGGGCCGGCCCATCTTTGCGCGAAAGGCCGGCGAGGCGTCGTCGCGATCCTGGACCGAAACATCGCCCTCTCCCGGGGCATAAGCGCGAAAATCACGACCGCTCGCGATCCTGACTGGAATCATGCGGGACGACTGGGGCACCACGCTCGTGACCAGGGTGTTGGCCGCCTGCAGATACTTCTCGATCAGCAAGGGGGAGACTGAGAGCACGTCGCCGATATTGTCGAAGCCATGGCCCGTGTCGTCCGGCGGGAGCTCGACCTCGCTTTGAAAATCAACCCCGAGCAAATCATGGATGGTCCTGCCGTATTCGACGCGATTCAGGCGTCGCAATGTGACGCGACCGGGATCGGGATCTTCGGACTGAATGCCGAACGCGGTGTATTTGACCCAGGCCGATATTTTCTGGATTTCCTCCGGAGACGGCCGATCCTCGTCGGCCGGCGGCATGATGTTAGCGCGGAGATTCCTCAACACCTTGAACCAGAGCTCGGGGCGTCCGGTTAGATCCGGGTCTTTCAGCAGGTCGAACGCCACCTTGCCCTTGGAATTCCCATCACCGTGGCAGCCGTAACAGTAATACTGGAGGATGGGCTCGATTTCCTTGTGATAGCCTGATGCGGCTACGGGAGCTGCGTCCGCCGCATTAAGTGCCGACTGCGCCAAAGTCAGGCCGGTGCAAACCAACAAGATGCGGACTGACTCACAAATCCACAACGAAGCCAGTCCTGCTGCCTTTACACCGGTGCTCCGGGGCAGGCAGGGATGGGGACGCCGCAGACTCTGGTAATTGCGCCTAAGCACTGTGATAATACTGTTTTATAATCTATGTAACATTATTCTTTGATAATCACCCAAAGGCAATACATGGTTTGTTTGGAGTCGCTGCTGGCGGTTCGTCGTTCCCGCGACTTCCGTCCTATGATCGCTGCCCCGATTTTATCCCAAGCTATCCACCCACTTCAATTGGGCCACCCGCCCCTTAACGCCCGCCGCCAATCATCGCGTTGCGCCACCAAATCGAAGCACTTCTTCCAATGAGAAACTCCCTGCCCGGTCTTCTGTTCTTCCTGCTTTCCTTAGTGGTCGTCTGCGCGCAGTCACCAACCGCCCCGGCTGCTGCCCCGCGGGCTCCTGCCAGCCGTGATCCCAGAATGGATGCCTATTACCAGCTCGGTCCGGACTCGAAACCGCAGGCAGGCGTGCCCAAGGGCAAAATCGCCGGGCCCTTCACGCTGCCATCCCGTGTTTTTGCCGGAACCCAGCACACTTACTTTGTCTATGTCCCGGCTCAATATGACCCGGCTCAACCGACACCCGTCATTATATTGAACGACGGGCAGGCCATGATGGCCGAACCCGGAGATGTCCAGGCCCAGAACGTCTTCGACAACCTGATTTATCGCCGGGAGATCCCCGTTATGCTCGGGGTCTTTATCAATCCCGGCCGGCGCCCGGACCAACCCGAGCCGATTCCCAGCAACTGGGGTGACAAGACCACAAACCGCGCGGAAGAATACAATCCTCCGACCGACCGGTATGCGCGGGTCATCGTCGAAGAACTGATGCCCGCCCTCAAAAAGGACTACAACCTCACTCCCGACCCGGACTTGCATGCCATCATGGGATCCAGCTCTGGTGGCTGCGCCGCATTCGGTGTCGCGTGGTTCAGGCCCGACGACTTCAGAAAGGTCATCACCTTCGTCGGCAGCTTCACTGACATTCGCGGAGAATATATCTATCCCGAACTGGTTGCTGCCAGTGCAAGGAAGCCGATCAGGATATTCCTGCAGGATGGGAGAAATGACAACCGCCACCCCGACGACCCCAAGCGCGACTGGTTCTACCAAAATGTCCGTCTCGTCAAAGCCCTCACCGTGAAAGGCTATGAGGTAAATTACACCTGGGGCATCGGTAACCACGGCCAGAAGCAGGGCGGGGTCATCTTTCCGGAAATGATGCGCTGGCTTTGGCGCGACCAACCGGTGTCAACCGATCCTCACGACACGACGGAAAGATCGTTCCGCACCGAGCCAACCACCGATGCCAGAACGGCGACCCCCGCGCCTGAATAATCTCCAGGATCGTAAAAAACCGCATCACGTCGCCATGATGCGTTTCAGGAAAATGGTCGGGCTGGTGAGATTCGAACTCACGAACTCTTGCACCCCATGCAAGCGCGCTACCAGACTACGCTACAGCCCGATGATCCATCGGAAGGGCGAAGAAGACCCATGCTCCCGCCCTAGGCAAGCCCTTTTCAGTCTGATTTTTTTCGGCGCGAATTGCCGCGAAGCGGCCGCCCAAACCAACAGGAGCCGCAAGGGTTTAGCTTAGCCATCCATGTCGTTGAACCCCGAGGGACACGAATGAGAACGCGGCGAAATATGCTGAATTTTTCAGCCACCAAGCGGTGGAGGGTCGGTCTCCCGACCGACCGCGGCCCGTCAGGAGACGGGCCCTCCAACAAGGGCCCTAATAAACCGAAAAAACTCGGTTGAAACGCGAAGGGCGCGCCCGCTCGACTTTGCCCCGGGCGGCCGGAGCCTGCCAAATGGGCGGCCAATCCTTCTGCGGAATTAAGGAAGATTTGAAAAACTGGCGGTTGCAATCCGCCGTCCGACTAACTCTTTTCTATGGCCGTTACCCCCCGCATGTCTCCCGGACCGAAATCAGTTCTGTACGCCCTGCTCCTGCCGGCTGTTCTCCGTGCGACGGAGATGCCACCGCCCACCTTCAAGCAGGATATCCAGCCGCTCCTGGACCAGCACTGCTATGATTGCCACGGCTTCGGCCACAAGAAGGGCGGCATTACGCTGGACGAATTCGCGACCGCCTCCTCGCTGCATGATCCCACGCTCTGGCTGCGCGTATTGAAAAATGTCCGGGCCGGCATCATGCCGCCGGCCGACGAACCGCGCCTTTCCGCGGACGAGATGGCAAAGCTCATGACTTGGATAAAGCGCGAGGCCTTCGGGCTCGACCCCCTTCACCCCGATCCGGGTCGCGTCACGCTCCGACGCCTCAACCGCGTGGAGTACCGCAACACCATCCGCGAGCTCCTCGGGGTGGACTACGACACGCAGAAGGAATTCCCGCCGGACGACACCGGCCAGGGCTTCGACAATATCGGCGATGTCCTGACGATCTCGCCCCTTTTGCTGGAGCGCTACCTCGACTCGGCGCAGACCATCATCGGCGGAGCCGTGCCCACCAAGCCCTTGGTCGTGCGGGAACAACCGCTGTCCGGACGGTTATTCAAGGTCGCGGCAGTTTCCGCGTCCACGGTCGCTCGGGCCGCCGTTGCTCCCGAAAGTCCCGTAACCACGGCGCCGGTCACCGACGGCCCAGCGACGGCGCCAGTCTATCAGCGTCCGCCGCCCAAGGCCGCGAACAATGGCCTCGACCTCAGTTATTACACCCCGGTCACGGTTGCGACCACCTGCCAGGCGGAACACGCCGGCCGCTACCAGCTCGGCATCAACCTTCGCACCGTGGAAACCTACGTCGACGACCAGTTCGACCTCAACCGCTGCCATCTGATCTTTAAAGCCGATGGCGAGACCCTGATCAGCCAGGATTTCGTCCGCGAAGGGGACAAGACCTTTGAGTTCACGTTCGACCGCAGATGGAAATCGGGCGAGCACACCCTGAGCTTCGAGATCCAGCCGATCGGCCCCGACCGGGAGCAAAAACGCCTGCTGCGGCTCCGCCTGAACGCGGTCACGGTCCGCGGCCCCTTCGCCCCGGAGCACTGGGTGCAACCGAAAGACTACGCCAACTATTTTCCCCGCCCGGTGCCCAAGCGGGCGATCGCCCGGCAGGTCTACGCCGCGGAATTGCTGCGCGGCTTCGCGGACCGGGCCTTCCGCCGTCCGGTGGATGTTGAAACCGTCAACCGTCTGGTGCAACTGGCCGGGAATATTTCCGCCCAGCCGGGCGGCACGTTCGAGGCCGGCATCGCCCAGGCCATGGTGGCGGTGCTGGCCTCGCCGCGCTTCATTTTTCGCGAGGAGGAATCCGAGGTGCTCCGCCCCGGCCAGACGCATCCCTTCGTCGATGAATATGCCCTGGCCTCCCGGCTGTCGTATTTCTTCTGGTCCTCCATGCCGGACACCGAATTGTTCCGCCTGGCCGGCGCGCACCAGTTGCGCGCCCAGCTTCCGGCGCAACTCGCCCGGATGCTCGGCGACCCGCGCGCCCGCGAGTTTGTCCGCAATTTCACGGGCCAGTGGCTGGAGACGCGCGACATCGCCAACGTCCAGATCAACGCCCTCGCCGTCCACCTCCGCGAGCACCCCGACCCGGCGGTGGAACGGGCGGGCGAGGTGTTCCGCCGCATCAACCGCATCGCCGAGGACCAGCGAACCCCTGAGGACAAGGCCGCCTTCAATGCGGCGCGGAAGACGTTCTTTGCCGTCTCCCGTTCGCCCAAGCCGCAATTGACGGACGGCCTGCGCGAGGCGATGCGCCAGGAATCCGAAATGGTCTTCGCTCATATCCTCCAGGAGGACCGCAGCCTCGTCGAGCTGATCGAGAGCGACTACACCTTCCTCAATGAGGATCTCGCCAAGCATTATGGCATCACCGGAGTCACCGGCCACGAGATGCGCAAGGTGCTGCTGCCGCCGGACAGTCCCCGCGGCGGCGTGCTCACGCAGGGCACGGTCCTGACCGTGACTTCGAATCCCACCCGGACCTCGCCGGTGAAACGCGGGGTGTTCATTCTCGATTCGATCCTCGGCACGCGGCCGCCGCCGCCGCCGCCCAACATTCCGGCCCTGGAGGACGCCGCGAGCCCGGAGAAACTGCGCACAATGACCCTGCGGGAAACCCTCGCCGTGCATGCGGCCGACAAAATGTGCGCCTCCTGCCACAGCCGGATGGACCCGCTGGGCTTGGCGCTGGAGAATTTCAACGCCCTGGGCATGTGGCGCGACGCGGAGCTCAACCGGCCCATCGAGCCCGCCGGCCGGCTGATCACCGGTGAATCCTTCGCCGACATCCGCGAATTGAAGCATATCCTCGCGACCGCGCACCGCCGTGATTTTTATTACTGCCTCAGTCAAAAACTGCTGACCTACGCCCTGGGCCGCGCCCTCGACTATCACGACACCGAGACCCTCGACCAGTTGGTGGCGAAGCTGGAGGCGGCCGGCGGCCGGCCGTCTGCACTCTTGCAAGGCATCGTGAATTCCGCACCTTTCCAGCAGCGCCGCCAGCCCGCAGCTCCGTCTGTGGCGGCCGGTGCCATCGCCCAACCCGCCTCCGATCCCGCCAACAGCGTCAACGCCCCATGAAGTCTCCCCCCGACCCCGCCAGGGAAAGCCACTTTGCCGCAATGAACCGGCGTCATTTTCTGCGCGGCCTCGGGGCCTGCGTCGCGCTGCCGGCATTCAGTTCGCTCCTCCCCTCCCGGCTCCTGGCCACCACTGCGACCGCTCCACTGGCCACGACCGCCACCGGCGCACCGCTGCGCACCGCGTTTGTGTTTTTTCCCAATGGAGCCATCCCCGGCCATTGGTGGCCCACCGGCGGCGAGACGGATTTCAACCTGCCCGCCACGCTGCAGCCGCTGGCGGCGATCCGCAGCCAGGTGCAGGTGCTCGGCGGACTCGCCCAGGCCAATGCCAATGCCGGCAACGACGGCGGCGGCGATCACGCCCGGGGCAACAGCGTCTTCCTGACCGGCGTCCGCATCAACAAGAGCGCCACCGACATCCGCGCCGGTGTTTCCATCGACCAGGTGATCGCAAAACAAGTGGGCCATCTGACGCGCTTCGCTTCGCTGGAACTGTGCTGCGATGCGAACCGAAAATCCGCCGACTGCGACTCGGGTTATTCGTGCGCCTACCAGTACAACATCTCCTGGCAATCCGCGACGACCCCGTTGACGCCCGAGGGTAATCCCCGCCTGGCCTTCGAGCGACTGTTCGGGGCCGGCGCGCACGGTGAGCGCACGATCAACGCCCAGCGGCGGATGATGGACCGGCGCTCCGTGCTGGATTTTGTCCTGGCCGACGCCCGCGCCATGCAACGCCGCATGACCGCGACGGATCGTGAAAAACTGGACCAATATCTCACCGGCATCCGCGACGTGGAAAGGCGCATCCAGCAGGCCGAACGTTTCGGTCCCAACGTCGATCCCAGCCAGCCCACGCCCGCCGGGATTCCCACCCGGCAGGTCGAATATGTCGGGTTGATGTACGACCTCATGTTGCTCGCCTTCCAAACCGACTCCACTCGCGTCGCCACCTTTGTCCTCGGCCATGATGGGGACAATCGCTCGTTCAGCGAGATCGGCATCACCGAGGGCCACCACGACCTCTCCCACCACCAAAACAACCCGGAGCGCGTCGACAAGGTGGCGCAGATCGACCGGTGGTATGTCGAGCAGTTCGCCAATTTCCTCGGGAAAATGGACCGCACGCCCGATCTCGACGGCCATTCGCTGCTGCACAATTCGCGCATCGTCTATGGCAGCGGCAATGCCGACGGCAACCGGCACACCCATGAAAACCTGCCCGTCCTGCTCGCCGGGTCCGGCGGCGGCAATTTCCATGGCGGCCGTTTTGTGCAGCACGGCTCGAAGCCCCTTTCCAACCTGTTCCTGAATCTCGCCGACACGGCCGGCGTGACCGGCTTGGAACGCTTCGGAGATTCGACGGGCCGGCTGAGCGGGGTTTAATTCCAAACACCCAAAGCTTTTGCACCTTTGCGCCTCGCCCAATGGGCGGATGGCATGATGCCTGAGGTAGGGCGGAGCGGCCCGCTCCGCCGCGGCGCGCCGGCCTGCCTGGTCCGTGCTGCGCTGGAGTTGACGTTTCCCGCCGGTCACCGGCAGTCTGCACCCCTTTGAACATGCTGCGCGCGCACAAACACTGGCTGCCCGTTATCCTATGGATGGGCTTCATCTTCGGCCTGTCCACCGATCTGGGCAGTTTCGAACACACCTCCCGCTTCATCGGCCCCTTCCTCCGGTGGCTGAACCCGGAGATTTCCGCCGAGGCGGTCCGGCAGGTGCAGTTCATCATCCGCAAGACCGGACACTTCACCGAGTACGCGATCCTCGCCCTGCTGGTATTGCGCGCCCTGCGGCTGTCCAAGCCAGAGCGCAGCTTCCTCCAGACAGCGTTCATCGCCCTGCTGGTGGCGGCGGCTTATGCCGCGACCGACGAATTTCACCAGTCCTTTGTGCCCAGCCGGGGAGCCTCGGTTTATGATGTGCTGATTGATGCCAGCGGGGCTTTCACGGCCCTCGCCTTGGCCGCTCTCCGGCGACGACGAGCTGAATAACCTCAGAAAATACAGTTTAACGCAGAGGACGCGGAGAGCGCAGAGGTTGGAAGGCCGATCTCCCGATCATCGGGCTGGTGCAGTGGCCGCCGGCTGCAACTTGAGCCACAATCCGAGATTATTGCGTTTTTTGTGTTTCTTGTGGCCAATGGATTTGATCCGGATTTTGTCCCTGAATTATTGCCGTATCCGTAAAGATCCGTGGTTAATTTGGTCTGTTGTACTGCTGAATATAGGTTGACTGGAACGGGGGCGCTCAGTGTCCCCGGAAAAATGCTGCAATCCCCGCCAAGAACCTCCAATCAACTGGCGTCAAATTGTCCTCGTAGCTCAACCGGATAGAGCTCTTGCCTTCTAAGCAAGCGGT
>JANMVS010000370.1:0-6886 GCA_031392885.1 Verrucomicrobiota bacterium | reverse complement strand
ATCAGCCCCGCGGATTGCACGCGGCGCGATCCGTGCAGCGCGGGGCTGATGGCCCCGCCTCCACCCAATCGTCAGGCCGTCACCACCGTCCGGGCCATCGCCCGCTCCAATTGAGCCTCAATCCGGTTGAAAAGATAGAATACTTCTTTGGCGGACAGCAGCTTCATGTCCCCCACCGGTGCCTGGACGGCGTAGTTCTTCGGGCTCTTCAGCGGATAGGGGCCGTATTGCCGTGGGTCGGTCGGGCCGAACAGCCCGATCGTCTTCAACCCCATTGCCGCCGACAGATGCATCGGCCCACTATCGTTGGAAATCACCCAGTCCGCCATCGCCAGCAGAGTCGGCAGCGAGGTCAGGCTGGTGTTGCCCGTGAGATTGACGAAGGTGCCGGCGGGAAACGATTCCTTGCAGGGCAGGTAGTTGTTGCCGGCCCAGACGACCTTGCGACCCGCCTCGCGGATCAACTGGGCCGTCAGCTGCCCGTAACCGTTCCATTTCTTGTTGCTCTGGCCGCTGTCGGGGAAAATCAGCACCGGCCGCCGGCCCTTGCGCGGCGCCATGAAGCCCAGGTTAAGCCGCTCCAACTCGCGGAAACGCAGCGGGCCGACGAGGCGCGGCTCCGCGCCGGCCACCGGGCAGAACTGCAGGAGAATATCCAGCACATGACTCCCGCTGCCGCCGGGGGGCAGGGGGATTTTCTCGTCGTAGAACAGGCCGGCCCCTTCCCGGGCATCAGACCGGCCGACCTTGCGCCGGCCGCGACTCCACTTCGCCATCAGCCCCGTGCGGAACAGGCCCTGCAGGTCAAGCACGAGATCAAAATTTTTCTGCCGGACTTCGCGCATCAGGTGCAGGAAACCCCGCGCCCCCCCGTCGCGCCGGAACACATAGACCTGGTCCACCGCGGCGCACGCCCGCACGAGCGGGGAAAAAATATCGCGCACGATCCACGAAATGCGCCACTCCGGCCGCTGCGCCTTGAGCGACGTCGCGACCTGCAGCCCGTGCACAATGTCACGGAGCGCGGAGGGTTTGATGATGAGCATTTCCGGCATGGCGGGGAGAGGTAGACCGCGCGGGCGGCCCGGCGTTCCTAAGATTGGAACGAGCCTGCGAAACGCAAATGAGAACCGGTGCGGCGGATTATTTTTTCCGGATTTACGTCGGTTTCTCAACCGCCTTCACCCGGCGCGGGCGAGCAGTTCCTGCAGGGCGGCGAAAACCGCCGCGGCGGTCAACCGGTCAAGCTGCCCGGCCGGAGCCTCGACCGCCCGGTGTTTCGGCGCCTCCCGCGGAAACGGCCCGAACCGTCGCGGCGAGGTCGGCCCGAAGATCGCCAGCACCCGGTTGCCGGAGGCGGCGGAGAGGTGCATCGGTCCGCTGTCGTTGCCGATGAAGACCGCCGGCTGCCGCACCAGGGCGATCATCTGGTCGAGGGGACAGCCGGTAAGATTCAGGAAGTGCTCCGGCGGCACCCTCACGTCGGGCCGGGCGGCCCGGCCCGCGCACCAGGCGATCCGGCTGCCCGGAATCGAACGAAAAATCAGCGCCGTCAGCTCGTTGAAATGCCCCCATTGCTTCTCCGCTCCGCGGCTGTCGGTGAAGAGCACAAAGGTTTTCCGGGGATCACCCGCAAAAAACTCCGGGGCCGAAAAGGGCGACCCCGCCTGCAGGACCAGGGGAAAATCCAGCCGCGGCGTCACGCCGGCGGAGCGGAGGAAGGGTTGCAGGATTTCCAGGGCGTGGTGCGGCCCGGGACCGGCCGGCCGCTCCACCCGGCGGTGAGCGAAAAATCCGGAGCCTTCGCGGGCATCGGCCCGGCCCCACTTGGCGGACGATCGCGCCGCCGCCATCATCAGGCCGGAACGCAGCAGGCCCTGCATGTCCCACACGGCGTCAAACTGTCTTTGCCGGAGCTGGCGCAGCAGCCGGACGAACGCCCGCCAACCGTCCCGCCGCCGAAAAATAATCACCTCGTGCACGAAGGGCGCCGCCTGCACCAGCCCGGCAAACCGCTCCCGCACCACCCAGCTGATCCGGCAGTCGGGCCGCTCCCTCGCCAGCGTCTGCACCACCTGCAGCGCGTGCACGATGTCACCCAGCGAGGAGGGTTTGATGACGAGCAGGGATTTCACACGGCGAATCCGCAGGCTTGTGTCCGGCCCGCTTTTCTTCAACTCCATTCCCCTGCCACCCCATGAAATTCGACGCTCAGGAGATCGCCGCCCGTCAGACCGCCCTCACCGCCCGCTGGCATCAGGTTCCGCCCGCCGTCGCGGGCCCGTCCGCCGCAGCCTTGGCGAAGGAGGGCGAGGGTTTCTTCCGGCTGCTCGAGGAAAACCACCTGCGCAATTTCTCCCTCTGGCATGAGGAGGATGTCGCCCGCCGTGACGACCTCGGTTTCGAGCGCGTCTACCAGGCCAAGCGCAATATTGACCGTTTCAATCAGGAGCGGAACAACTTTGCCGAGCAGATGGACCAGGCCATCGTCGCCGAGCTGCACCCGCGCGAGTCGGGTTGCCCACGCAACTCGGAGACGCCGGGCATGATGATCGACCGGATGTCAATTCTCGCCCTCAAGGAATTCCACATGCACGAGGAAACCGTGCGCCCCGAGGCCGCCGCCGGGCACCGGGAGAAATGCGCCGGGAAACTCGCGCGCATCCGCCAGCAGCGCGCTGAGCTTACGGGCTGCCTGGCCGATCTGCTCGCCGCGGTGGTGGCGGGGCGCCGCACCTTCTCCGCCTACTTCCAGTTCAAGATGTATAATGACCCGGCGTTGAATCCGCAGCTCTACCGCAACGCCCGGAAAACCGGCGACGCATGAGCCGCGCCAGCGAGCAGACCCGTCTGGGGCTACCGCAACACTGGCCCATGTGGCTGGGTCTCGTCGTCCTCTGGCTCGCCGACAAACTCCCCTGGCCCGCCAAACGCCTCCTCGCCCATGGCTTGGGCGGGCTGGTCTATCATCTCCTTCGCCTGCGTCGCCGCGTCGTCTTCACCAATCTCCGCCTCTGCTACCCCGCCGCCTCCCCCGGCCAGCTCACCGCCCTGGCCCGCGCCCACTATGATGCACTCGCCCTCGGCCTGTTTGAAGTCTGCGCCGGCTGGTGGGCGAAAACCGCCGATCTCCCGCCGCACCGCATCCTCGGCCTGGAACACTTGCACGGGGCCCTCGCGCGCGGCCATGGCGTCATTCTGCTCACCGCGCATTTCACCACCCTCGAGATGGGCGGCCGGTTGATGTCGGAAACTCACCGCATGGGCGGACTCTACCGCGACCCGAACAATCCCGTTGTGGCCCACCTGATGCGGGGCCAGCGCGCCCGGCACATGTCGCCCGCGGTGCATTTCGACGATCTCCGCGGGCTGATCCGCGCGCTCCGGGCCAACGCCCCGATCTGGTACGCGCCCGACCAGGGCAAGCGCAGCAAGTCCTCGGAAATCCTGCCGTTCTTCGGCGTGCCCGCCATCACCAACACCGCCACCGGCAAGATCGCGGGAATGACCGATGCGGCCGTCGTGCCCTTTTTCGCCAAACGGGAGGCCGACCATTCCTACACTCTCACGATTCATCCGCCGCTGGAAAATTTTCCCACCGCCGACGCCTCCGCCGATGCCATCCGGATCAACCAGCTCATCGAGCAAAACGTGCGGCTCTGCCCCGAGCAATACTTCTGGGTCCACAAACGCTTCAAGGCGCGCGGCCCCGGCTACCCGGAGGTGTATTGAAGGCAGTAGCGAGCAACGGGTGGCGAGTAGTGACCATGTAATCCCAATCCGACCTCCTGATCGGCCGCTTTTCTCCTCGCTACCCGCTACTCATTACCCGCTACTTTTCCTGCCCATGGCCTATCCTGAACCGCGCCCGCTGCGCATTCTCGTGATCCGCTACCGCTTCATCGGCGACACGGTCCTGGCCATCCCGTTTCTCCGCAATCTTCGCCAGACTTACTCCGCGGCCACGATCGACGTCCTGGCCGAGCCCATCTCCGGCGACACGCTCGCCCTCTGCCCGTACAAGGATGAATTGCTCTACTACGCACCGCGGCTGAAGGGCGAAAAGAAACGCGCCGCCAAGTTTCCGACGGGTCTCCTCGGCGCCGCCCGTTTCCTCCGCGCCCGCAAATACGACCGCTGCTACATTCTGCGCCGCTCCTTCTCGAGTGCCATCTTGCCCCTGCTCGCCGGCATCCCGCATCGCGTCGGCTTCGCCACCGAGGGCCGGGGCTGGCTGCTGCAGCGCAGCACACCTTACGCCGACAAACACGAGGTCGAATGTTTTCTGGATGTGCTCCGCGCCGACGGCATCCCCATCAACGATACCCGGAACGAAAACTGGTCGGACCCCGCCACCGACCGGCGGGTGGCGGCGGCCCTGCCCCCGGGAAACCACCCGCGCGTTTTCATCTGCGCCAAATCCGTCGCCCCCGCCAAGGATTGGTCGCCCGAGCGTTTCGCGCAGTTGATTGTCTGGCTGGTCAATGAACGTGACTGTGAAGTCCACTTCTGTGATTCGCCCGCCTTGGCGGGTTACTACGAGCAAATCCGCACCGCCCTGCCCGCGCCCCTGACGCGCGATTGGCTCGACTGGAGCCGGCAACTCTCCATCCGCGAGGTGGGTTCCCTCTTCCGTCACATGGACCTCGCCATCGGGATTGATACCGGTCTGCTCCACATTGCCGCCTCCTTCCATAACCCCGTCGTCGCGCTGTTTGGCCCGCTCGAGCCGTGGCGCTGGCATCCCTGGGACACCCGGCATATTGTGCTGCGCCCCACGGATCTTTCCGGACCCAGCCCACTGCTGCGCCTCTCCGTGGCCGAAGTGCAGACCGCGGCCGACCAGTACCTGTCCGCCATTTACCGCACATGAATAACCCGCCCCGCGTGCTTCATTTTGTCAGTGGCGGCGGGTCGGGCGCCACCCAGGTGGCCTTGGAACTCGCCGGCGGGCATCTGCGGACGGGCAACTACGAGCCGTTGCTCGTGCTGCGCCGCAAACGGGTCCCACTCCCCGCCCCGATGCAGGCGCAAATCGCCGCCACCGGTCTGCGCACCGCGTGGGTGGACGGTGGTTTCAAATGGAAGACTCGCCGGCAACTCGCCGCCCTCCTCGCGGAGTTTCAACCGAAAATTTTCGTGGCGCATGGGAACAGCGAACACCTTTGGGGCCGGCAGGCCGCCTTCGCCGCCGGGGTTCCGGTGGTGATTCACATCGAACAGAATTGCGAACGCTACCCGTTCTGGCGGCGCTGGGCGGCCTGGAAACTCACCGGTCGCACCAGTGTCACGGTGTGTGTCTCGACGGGCGTCGCCGACCATGTCAAGCGACTCGGGCTGGCCGGTCCGCGCCTGGAAATCATCCCCAACGGCGTCGAAGCCGCCCGCTATTCCGTGGGCGCACCGCCTTTCGCTGCCCGCAGCCAAGACATCGTCATGGTGGCCCGTTTCGCCCGGCAGAAGGACCAGCCGACCTTGATCCGCGCCGCCAAACGGCTGGTGGACGCCGGCTGGAAGGGGAAACTCCTGCTCGGTGGTGACGGCCGCGACACCCATCGCCGTACCAGCGAAAAACTCGTCCACTCCCTCCGCTTGGCCGGACGGGTGGAACTGCTGGGGCGGGTGGCCGACGCCGCCCCGCTCTACCACCGGTGCCGGGCCGCCGTGCTCTCCACCCATTACGAAGGCCTGCCCCTGGTCCTCATCGACTACATGGCGGCCGGCTGCGCGGCGATTGGCAGCAACGCCCCGGGTGTGACCGACATCATTCAACCCGGGAACAACGGCTGGCTGTTTCCGACCGGTGATGATGCCGCCCTCGCCACGGCGCTGACTCAAGTGTTAGCGGGCGGTCCGGCCGTCGACGCCGTCGTGGCTCGCGGTCAGGCCGATGCCCCGGCGCGATTCTCCCTCGCCAAAATGATTGGTCGCTACGAGGCGCTGTTCGGCGAACTGGTGGGGGAATCAGTTGCAGGAGGGGCTTTACGTCCCGATGGCTTGAGCGCGGTAATTCATCGGGGCATAAAGCCCCTCCTACAGTAATACCACTGCCCAATTTGTCATTGCCGCACGCGGACCCGCTCCCAGCCTTACTGAGCTGCCATGCCCCTGCTCGAAGTCACGGATCTCCGCACTTATTTTTATACCCGCAGTGGGGTTTATCGCGCGGTGGATGGCGTCAGTTTCTCCCTCGAAAAAGGCGAAACTCTCGGCCTCGTCGGCGAGTCCGGCTCGGGCAAGTCCGTCACCTGCTACTCCCTCATGGGTCTCGTGCCCTCGCCGCCCGGGCGCATCGAGAGCGGCCGGGCCCTCTTCGACGGCACCGATCTCCTCCATTGCTCGCCGGCGCAGGCCCGGTCCATCCGCGGCAAGCGCATTGCGATGATCTTCCAGGACCCGATGACGTCGCTCAACCCCTACCTGCGCATCTCGGAACAGCTCATCGAGCCGCTGCTCATCCACGAGAAAATCTCCCGGACCGACGCCCTCGCGCGCGGCCTCGCCATGCTGGAGGCCGTCGGCATCAACGACGCGGCGGCGCGCATGCACGGCTACCCGCACGAATTCTCCGGCGGCATGCGCCAGCGGGTCATGATTGCCATGGCTCTGATCACCCGGCCCGAGATCCTGATCGCCGACGAACCGACCACCGCCCTCGATGTCACGGTCCAGGCGCAAATCCTCGAGCTCCTGAAAAACCTTCAGCGCGAACTCGGGATGGCCGTTATCTTCGTGACCCACGACCTCGGCGTCGTGTCCGGCCTGTGCGATCGCGTCCAGGTGATGTATGCCGGCCGGATCGTCGAGACCGCGGACACCCGCACTCTCTTCCGCGCGCCGCGCCATCCCTACACCAAGGCGCTGCAACGCTCCATCCCCGCGCTGC
>JANMVS010000361.1:0-4425 GCA_031392885.1 Verrucomicrobiota bacterium | reverse complement strand
GGTGGCGCGGCCCAAGTGCCGGCGGTTGAGGTAGAGCCCGCCGACGGCACCGGGACCGGCGTTGAGGTACTTGTAGCTGCACCAAAAAGCGAAATCCACCCCGTCGCGGTCGAGGTGGTGCGGCACCGCCCCGATGGAATGCGAGCAATCCAGTCCAATCATGATGCCGCGGGCGTGGGCCTCGCGGGTCAGGGTGGCGGCATCGAGCAACTGGCCGCTCTTGAAGAGCACCACCGGCAACAGCAGCAGCTGCACGTCGGGCGTCAGCGCGGCGAGAATATCCTCCGGGCGCAGCGTTTCGCCGTCGCGACTGCGCACGAGGCGCAGGTGCGTGGCCGGGTCGAGTCCGCGCTGGCGCAGGTGGCTGGCGAGCGCGTGCAGGTCGGAGGGGAAGTTGAGTTCGTCCGCGACGATCACATTTCGCGGGGCGGCCGGATCGAACAACGTGGCGAGCAACTGGTGCAGATTCGTCGTGGTCGAGCCGGTCACGGCGACCTCGTCGGGCGCGGCGCCCACGAGCGGCGCAAGCTGGGCGGCGATGGCTTCACTGAGGCTAATCCAAGGTGGGCTGGCCTCGGTCCAGCCATCGATGCCGAGGGTGCGCCATTCGTTCAACACGCGCTGCAAGTGGGACTCGGCGCGGCGCGAAAGCAGGCCGAGCGAATTGCCGTCCAGATAAATCCGGTCGGGCGGCAGGAAAAATTCCGCCCGAAATCGGGCCAACGGGTCGGCTTGGTCGAGTTCGGCGGCGGAACGCATGCGGACAGGTTCGCCATAAATGGGGACGCGGCAAATGCGAAAGCGAATGGGCCGGCCGGAGCCACTGCACCGGACGGGTGCCATCGGTTGGGGTGGCCCGGGACTGCCAGGTAGCTGGCGAGGCGGCGCAATCAATCGGGGCACGTCAGGGCACATGTGGCCAAGTCATAAGGCCGGCTCGGGAATTGACACTCGGCCGGCCAACCGGCACCAATGCCCCCCGATGAATCGTTTTGCCGCCTATTTTTACTTTGGGTTTGCGGGTTATTTTACCCCGCAAAAGCCAGGCGGCTTGTCCCTACGCAATCCCTGATCCGAAACCCGAATCAATTTGCCAAGGAGCCGCCCCCACCGGGCGGCTTTTTTTCATTTTAACCTCGAGCCCAGACATTTTTAACCACGGATGGATGCGGATAGAAAATTCATGGAAGGCCCGTCTCCTTTGCCGGGCGACGGCCCGGACAAGCGCCCCGGCGCAGGCCGATGGACGATCCCTGGAACACCAACAGGGGTTAACGGGGCACACCGGGTTTGTTGCGCCAAACGACGGCGCGGCGAGCCGTCCCACATGATATCCCGGCATCAACCCTGGAGGGTCGATCTCCGCATCGACCGGAGCAAGGCGCACACGGGTTACCGAATGCGAACATCGGACCGTCGGGAGACGGTCCCTCCTTGCTGGCATCCGTGAATATCCGTGAAATCCGTGGTCAAAAAAATAAATTAACCCGCCCCCGCCATGATCCTGCCGAAAAACAACCGCCTTTCTGAAACCGAAGTCGCCGAGCTCACCGCCATCGTCGCCGAGTTCGGCTGCCGCATCCAGCCGATCGTCGGCGACGTGCGCTCGATCTACGCCATCGTGGGTGATGAACGGCACGAGCTGATGATCAGCCGGCTCGAGGGCCTGCCGTTCGTGGACCGCGTCGACACCATCCAGTCGCCCCACAAGCTGATGGACATCAAGTCCGACCTCGCCCGCCACCGCGTGAAAGTGGGCGGGGTGACTCTCGGGGAAGAGCTGCTGATCATGGCGGGCCTGTGTACCATCGACCCGAAGAATCCGAATTATTTCTACGAGACGGCCCACGCCGTGAAGGAAGCCGGGGCCCACGCGCTGCGCGGCGGAGTGTGGAAGCCCCGGACCAATCCTTATGCCTTCCAGGGCGATAACCGCTCGCTGGATATCCTGATGGAAGGCTCCCGCCGCACCGGCCTGCCGGTGGACACCGAGGTGATGGACGAGGAGCAACTCCGCCTCGCGCTCGAAGCCGGCGTGCAGATCCTGCAGATCGGCGCGCGTAATGCCCTCAACTACTCGCTCCTCCGGCAGGTCGGCAAGGCGATCGCGGGACGCGAGACGGCGGTGCTGCTGAAGCGGGGCATGCACCACGGCACGCTCAACGAGTTCATCTCCGCCGCCGAATACATCGTAAATTTTGGCAATCCGAACGTCATCCTCTGCCCCCGGGGTACGCAGCCGGGACTCGATGGCTACCGCAACCACCCCGACGAATCCATCACACCGCTGCTCAAGGAACGGACTTGGGCGCCCGTCGTGATCGACCCGTCGCACTCGGTGGGCAAGGCGGCCTACGTGCCCGCCTGCGCGCTGGCCGCCGTGGCCTACGGCGCCGACGGCCTGTGCATCGAGGCCCATGTCAGCCCCAGCCACGGTCTCGGCGACGATCCGAAGCAGGCGATCACGCCCGCGGTGCTTGCAGGGTTGATTACCCGGGCCAAGACCCTCCATGCTCTGCGTCGTTCCGCTCCCCAGCCCGGCAAGTAGTTCAACTTGTAGGAGCCTGCTTGCAGGCGATATATACGCACATCATCTGACCACTTCCTGAATCGCCTGCAAGCAGGCTCCTACACTACGACCCTCGCCCGCCCGATGAAAAAGAAACTTGCCCAAATCCGCACCAAGATCGACGCGCTCGACCAGAAGGTCGTCAAGCTGCTCAACACCCGCCTGAAGTGCGCGCAGCAAATCGGCGAGATCAAGCGCGGCGCCCGCGGTCGCATTTACGTGGCCGAGCGCGAGGCCGATGTGCTGCGGCGCGTCCAGGCCGCCAACCCGGGTCCACTCAAGCCCGCCGCGCTGCAGGCCATCTATCGCGAGATCATGTCCGCCGCCCTGGCGCTGGAAAAACCCCTCTGCGTCGCCTACCTCGGGCCGGAGGCCACCAACACGCATGCCGCCGCCCTCCGGAAATTCGGCTCCAGCGTGGAATACCGCCCGATGCCCACGATCGCGGACATCTTTACCGCCGTGGAGAAGGGGGAGACCGACTACGGCGTCGTGCCCGTCGAGAATTCCACCGAGGGTTCGGTGCGGGACTCGCTGGACCTGTTCGTCGAGACGCCGCTGAAGATCGTCGCCGAAATCCATCAGGAGATCGAACACACGCTGCTCTCGCACGAGCCGCTGGCGAAAATCAAGAAAGTCTATTCCAAGGACCAGGCCCTCGCGCAATGCCGCCGCTGGCTGCAGCGCCACCTGCCGCACGCCCAGCTGGTCGATGTCGACAGCACGGCGCTGGGTGTCCAGATCGCCGCGAAGGAGAAGGGCGCGGCCGCCGTCGCTCCGCGGATCGCGGGCGACCGCTACGGCGTGCCGGTGGCGGCAACGCACATCCAGGACCTTAAGAATAACACTTCGCGCTTTGTCTTTCTCGGCCGCGAGGCCTCGGGCTCGGCGGGCAGCGGCCACGACAAGACCAGCCTGCTCGTCTCGCTGCACCACGAGCCCGGGGCACTCTTGCACGCGCTGCAGCCGTTCAACCGCCGCAAGCTGAATCTCACGCGCATCGAGTCGCGCCCCAGCCGGCTGAAGCCGTGGGACTATATTTTCTTCCTCGACGTGAAGGGCCACTACGACGATCCGGCGATGCAGGCCGCGCTCAAGGAGCTCAGCCGCAAGTGCCCGCTCGTGAAGTGGCTCGGCAGCTACCCGGCGGCGCGGAAGTAGGTAAAAGGTAAAGCATGACCCTTGCTCGGCGGTTAGAGAGAGTGGACCGAAACGTCAGTACTACCGCATCACTGCGATGAGAACGGCTGCGATCGAGGCGTACGCAAGAGTAGCGATGGCAACAGAAAGTCTGGAGAGCCGCCGCTCGCGCATGAGCGCCAACATCCCGAGCACGGACATGGAGAACATGATCGCTGCGACTAGATATGCCGGAGTGCCTGACACGAATATCGAGGAGGTCGCTCGTTTCGACGAAGTCGTGAATCCTGCATCTGCAACGATCATGGAGCCGCCAATCAGGCCAAGAAGGATGAGCGCGGCCACGGCCACCTGTGCTCCTGGAGTGAGGGGTGCAGGTGGTGTCATGAGGTCTAACGTTACCGATGAGACCCGCGCGGGCGAGCGTGGAATGAACCCTTCTGAACTTCGGGAAATGCTGAGCGGAAAAGGATGGATGAAGGATGGATAAAGGGTCTGGCTTTACATTTCACCTTTTACGGTGGTTCGATAAACTAGGGCTAAATGTACAGCCAGATCCCATTTTTGCCCCCCGGCGATGCAGGCCGCGCTCAAGGAGCTCAGCCGCAAGTGCCCGCTCGTGAAGTGGCTCGGCAGCTACCCGGCGGCGAAGCGGTAGGTAAAAGGTAAAGGATGGATAAAGGGTCTGGCTTTACATTTCACCTTTTATGGTGGTT
>JANMVS010000347.1:0-2924 GCA_031392885.1 Verrucomicrobiota bacterium | reverse complement strand
CATGGCCGTGTTTGGCGCGCCGCAGACCCTGCCGGACCACGCCTTGGCCGCCTGCCACGCCGCCCTGGCGGCGCGGCAAGCCCTGGAAACGGTGAACGCCCGGTACGCCGCGGCCGTCGGCGTGCATCTCGAGGTGCGCATTGGGCTCAGTACCGGCGAAATGATCATGGGCAACGTCGGTTCGTCCCGGAAAAAAAACTACACAGTGATGGGCGACACGGTGAACCTCGCCTCCCGGCTCGAGGGGGCGAACAAGGAATTCGGCACGCACATTCTCCTGGGTGAAACCACGGCGCTGCTGGTCGCCGGCCGGATGGCCACCCGGCCCCTCACCCGCTTGCGCGTCAAGGGCAAGCTGCTGGCGGTCGAGGTGTCCGAACTCATCGGCACCCCGGAATCACTGGGCCCGGCCCAGCGGGATTTTCTGGCCGCGTATCTGCCGGGTTATGCGCATTTCTCCGCCCGCCGGTTTGCCGCGGCCATCGTTGATTTTGGCCGTGCACTGGCCGCCCGGCCGGATGATGCTGTGACGCATGAACTGCTGCGGCAGTCGAAAGTTTACGCGCAAGAGCCGCCGCCATCCGACTGGGAACCCATCTTAACCCTGAAATCCAAATGAAATCACCGTCCGCTTCCCTTCTGTGGCTCGCCGTGCTCGCGTTGGCCATCGCGGTGTCCGTCGATGCGGCCTGGGCCGCCGGCGGCAAAGCCTACACCAAGCGACTCAAGACCGTCCTCCTGGCCGCGCCTTCGCCGCTGGCGGAGCCCGCCGGAGAACTGGCTTTCGCCCGCCCACTCGCCGTCAATGAAGTTCGCGGCAACTGGCTGCGCGTGAGCGATGGTCCCGCCGCCGGCTGGGTCTTCGCCGGCAACGTGTCCGCCACCGCACCCGTGGAGAGCAAGGGGTTGGACGGCTTGCCGCTCGCCGCCAGCCAGACCACCGCCACCGCCGCCGCCCGCCCCCTCACCGAGGCTTCGGCGGAATACGCCAACCGGCACGATCTGGCCAAGGCCCGCCCTGATCTCGAATGGCTGCTTGAGCAGAGCTCGCTCGTCACCGCGCTCGACGTCGAGGCCTTCCTCAAACTGCAAAAACGGGGGGAATTTCAATGAAGACCCAAATGCTCGCCTTGCTGGTCGCCGGGTTACTGGGTGGATCAACCGCCTCCGCCCAATTTGATTTTGGCAAACTCACCAAGGCGCTGGACAAGGCCAAAGAGGTTACCGCCACCGCCAAGGACGCCAGCAAGGTGGTGAAGGGCGCGACCGGGATCGGTCCGGCGGAAGAGATGGTGATCGGCGACGCCGTCGCCCTGGAACTGATCGGTCAATACGGCGGCCTGGTCCGGGATGAAGCCATCATGCGCCGCCTCAATCTGGTCGGCCGCTCGCTGGCCCGCTACTCCAGCCGGCCGGAGCAGAACTGGCGTTTCGGCGTGCTCAACTCCGCTTCGATCAACGCCTTTTCCTCCCCCGACGACTATGTGTTCATCACGCGCGGGCTTTACGACCTGGCCACCGACGACGATCTGTTGGCCGGAATCCTGGCCCACGAGATCGCACACGTCACCGGCCGCCACGCGCTGGGGATGATCGAGCGTGACGAAGCCCTCAGCGGGGGGAAATCCCTCCTGACGAAGTACAGCGGCGACGCCCGCCAGGTTCAGTCCCAAGTCTCCCAAGCCGACGCCTATCTCGGCCAGCTGGGCCTGGGCGTGGGAAAAATCGTCAAGACCCTCGTCGAAACCGGCTTTGACGCCCCCACCGAGTATGCGGCCGACAAGTCCGGGCATGACCTCGCGGCGCTGACCGGCTACGCCCCCGGCGGCCTGCGGGCGACCCTGCTGTTGCTCCAAGCCCGCAAGGGGGACCCGAAGAAAACCTTCTCCTCGCACCCGCCGCTGAAGGAACGCATCAAGCGCCTGCCGGTCGAGCCGGCCACCAAACCGTAATCAGCCCGGCGGCGCCGCCGGTCCGCGGCCCACGCTTGTTCTAAACCGAACATTTCACCCGCTGAATGATCGCTGACGACAAGGTGTTTTACTGGAGCCGCCGCGACCACGCCCCGCGACTGGCTCGGGGCCCTGAGCTCGTCGAACGGGCTGCGGTTGGCGCGCGAACCACGGCGAGGTCGCCCGGGCTCCATGAAATATCCGGGCGAACATGATCAAAAAAACAACTGCCTTTCTTATCGCCCTGCTGGTTGCCGCGCAATTTGTGCGCCCGGACCGAAACCTGTCGACCGCTCCCAGTCCGAACGACCTCAACGTCAAGTACCCGGTGCCGGCAAATGTTTCCCCCGTGCTCAAGCGCGCCTGCTTCGACTGCCACTCGAACCAGACCCGTTATCCCTGGTATGCCGAGGTTCAGCCCATCCGCTGGTGGCTGGACAAGCACATCGCGGACGGCAAGCGGCACCTGAATTTTTCGGAGTTCGCCACCTACTCAACCAAACGGGCGGCGAAAAAAGCCGAGGAAATCGCCGATGCGGTGGAGCACCGCGAAATGCCGCTGAAGTCCTACACCTGGGTGCACGCCGAGGCCCGGCTGACCCCGGAAGAGATCAAGCTGCTCGTCGACTGGGCGACCGACCTGCACGATCAGATCGCGCCGCCGTAGCCGGCGTTGCGGCAGACATCCCTGCCTGCCGGGTTTGAGCCCCCGAATCCGGCCGGCAGGGACGCCTGCCGCTACCTCAAATAACCCAAGCCAAACTGTCGTTGGTGTTATCCCGGCTTGGACACCACCAGCGGGAATCCATTCCGCCGCAGGGCGCGGTGCAATTCGCGGATGTGCGCGTGGTCGCGCGTCTCGACCGTGCAGACGGCATTGACGGCGGAAATGTCGGGCCCGCTGAAGGCGCGATCGTGCGCGATGTCCTTGAAACTGGCGCCGGATTCGGCGATGACGCGCGACAGCGCCGC
>JANMVS010000335.1:0-11565 GCA_031392885.1 Verrucomicrobiota bacterium | reverse complement strand
TTGCGCATGATGTCCTGGATGGTTTTGATGAGGTTGGAGACGTTGGGCATGGAGGGGATTCAGATTGCTAAAGTCAAAAAACTAGAAATGTTGTCGTCAAGTTGGACTGGAAATTTCCGGTCGGCGCTGGGCTTCTGGGATTTCCCGGAGGCCTTTCGCATTTTTAGGGGAGACGCTTGAGGCCCCAACCCTCGGTTTTTCCGGTGGGACTACGACGCAGCTTGGCCGCAATGATTTCGAAGGCGCGATTGGGCTGCGTAGGACGCAAATGGTGGAGTGCGACGGGACGGGCCATGAGATCGGTGAGTTGGAGGCCGGCGGAGTTGGAGGATTTGGGCACCATCACCAAACTGAGGGGTAAAGGCTTATTCAGGGCGTTGGTGCCAGCGCACACGCGGCGGAAGGCCAACTCTAGTTCGGCGTCTTCCTTTTTCCACATTTTTCCACGACAATGACCGTGGTTTTGGCGTCCTGCCCCACTTGCTCCAAGTGGCGGAACACCCGCTCGAGGCCCGTCTCCAGCGCATAGTCGTAGGGGTTGACGGGTTTGGCATAGCGCGCGGCGAAGGCGGTCTTGTCGACGATGACTGCAATCACGGTGGCGGGAAGCGCGGTCATTTGAGCGGCGAGGCCGGCGAGGGAGCGCTCGCGCAATGGCTTTTGCAGGAGGAAGAGGAAATTACCGAAAGGCTTCCTGATTTCGTGCTCATGCAGCACGACCTCGTCGTGGCCCCAGAATTCAAATTTGAAGCGCTGAAGGTCGGAACAGATACGGTTCACATAGTCGTCTTTTCGGATGATCGCGAAAAGCAAGACGAAGACTGGAAACTGAGGATCAATTTGCGAGAGGTTGTGGTCGCCGCTCTCGTCGACAAAAACCAAATGCTCGCCGAAGGATGTCGAGGGGGTCGGGGCCATGGTCAGGCGACTTTGGCGTAAAGCGCGGTTTCGAGTTCGCGCACGGCGGCGAGGTAGGCGGGTTTGCCGCCGAAGAGACCGACAATTTCAACCGGCGTGCCGAAGGCGGTGAGCGGGTCGACTTTGAGGATTTCGAGGGACTCGACGCTGGTGATGCCACTGTCGGCATATTTTTGGAGGAGCGCGTCAAGCACGGCGCGGGCCTTGGCCCCATATTTGGCGAAGACGTTGCGCTTTTTTACTTTCTCGGCGCGTTCCTTTCTGGTGAGCGGCGGGGCGTCAAAGGCAACGTGACAGAGAAGATCAAATGCGTCGTAGTCGCGCCCGACTTGCTCGGCGAGTTCGTCGAGGAATACGCCCTTGCTAAAAAGCTCCTCCAAAACCGCCTGCTTCTTCTCCGCGTCGTTCCAGACGGTGAGGAAATTGTCGAGCGAAGGGTAGGCTTTGCGGACGACCTTGCGGGAGTAGTCTTTGAGGGACTCGGTGATGAGTTTGCCGTTTTCGTCGAGGTATTGGACGCGCTCAGTGGCGACGCGGACTTCAACGTTGTCCACGTAGTATTTGGTTGGGGGCGGCCCGGGCTCCGGCAAGAGGTAGCCCCCTGGCGGGTCATTGACGACCAGTGCGCCTTCATCGTCGTCGGGTGGGACAGGAGTTTCATCCGGGCCGGGCTCGTAGATCTGGACGGGATCACCGTCAAAATCCGGGTCCGCAAAGAGCGCGGTCGCCTGCCGGAAATCCATGATCGTGAAAAAGAATTTCCCGTAGTCCTCGTTGATGCGGGTGCCGCGGCCGATGATCTGCTTGAACTCGGTCATGGACCTGATGCTCCGGTCGAGGACGATCAGATGGCAGGTCTGGGCATCGACGCCCGTGCCCATGAGCCGGGAGGTCGTGCAAATGACGGGATAAGTGGATTCTGGATCAATGAAGTTATCGAGCTGGGCCTTGCCCTCGTCGTTGTCGCCAGTGATGCGCATGACGTATTTCGCGTTGGCGGCGGCGAGGTCGGGGTTGGCGTTGACCATGGCCTGGCGCATGCGTTCGGCGTGGTCGATATTCTCGCAAAAGATGATCGTCTTGGCAAAGCGGTCGGTCGCTTTGAGGAACGCCGAAACCTTGGCGGCAACCAGGGTTGTGCGCTTTTCCAGGATGAGGTTTTGGTCGTAGTCGGTGACGTTGTATTCGCGATCCTCGATGAGTTGGCCGTATTTGTCGCGCTGGCCCTCTTCGGGGCGCCAGCCGTCGAGGTCTTTGTCGAGCCCAATGCGAACGACTTTGTAGGGGGCGAGGAAGCCGTCGGAGATGCCCTGGCGGAGGGAGTAGGTGTAGATCGGGTCGCCGAAGTATTCGATGTTGGAGACGTCTTTGGTTTCCTTCGGCGTGGCGGTGAGGCCGATTTGGGTGGCGGAGGAGAAGTATTCGAGGATTTTGCGCCACGCGGCATCGTCGGCCGCGCTACCGCGGTGGCACTCGTCAATCACGATCAGGTCGAAGAAGTCGGGCGTGAACTGGGTGTAGATGTTCTGCTCCTCCTCCGTGCCGGTGACGGCTTGGTAGAGGCAGAGGTAGATTTCGAACGCTTTGTCGACGGTGCGATTGGTGATCTTGGTCATCGCCTGGCCGAACGGCTTGAAGTCGTTGGTCTTGGTCTGGTCGGCGAGGATGTTGCGATCGACGAGAAAGAGAATGCGCTTCTTCGCGCCGGATTTCCACAGCCGCCAGATGATCTGAAAGGCGGTGAAGGTTTTGCCCGTGCCCGTGGCCATGACGAGCAGGATGCGGTTTTCGCCTTTCGCGATGGCATCGACGGTGCGATTGATGGCGATGAGCTGGTAGTAGCGGGGGGACTTTTGAAAGCCACCGTCGTAGTAGTCCTGGGTGGCGACGGCTTCCTGTGCGGAGGTGTAGGCCTGGGCTGCGCGGTAGCGGGTCCAAAGTTCGTCGGGGGTCGGGAATTGATCGAGCGGGATTTCGCGCGTGACCGTGCCCGCCTTGACGGTGCGGTCGTGCTCGAGGAAGGCGTCGCCGTTGGAGCTGTAAGCGAAAGGCACATCGAGGATTTCGGCGTATTCAAGTGCCTGCTGCATGCCAGCCCCTACGCTGTGGTTGTTGTCTTTGGCCTCGACGACAGCGAGCGGGAGGTTCGGTTTGTAGGAGAGGATGTAGTCGGCCTTTTTGGCTTCACCGCGCATGACTGACTTTCCGCGGACGATGACGCGGCCTTTGGTGAAGTAGGCTTCCTCGCGAATTTGAGTCATCACGTTCCACTTGTCCCCATTCGGGCCGACCAGTGCGGGCGTGATGAACTTGGTGCGGATGTCCGCCTCGGTAAGTTCCTTTTTATTCATGCGGCGCGGCTCATCGGGTGGAGTGAAACAAGCGGATGGTGGCCCGAGCCGCAAGGGTGGAAGGGGCAGCGGAGGGTGGTTTCTGCTTTCGACCAGGGGCGGGGTGGATTGCCCGCACTTCCCCGCCCCGCCAAGATAGCCGTTTGCCGCGGGGGTGCCCAACTGCGCGGTGGCAGTCACACGGGGACAAAAAGCCGGCCGCAAGCGGGCTTGCCGGGCCGGGTTTGTCCGCCAAGTGGAAACTCGCCACCTCCGTGCTGCGCCCGACCGCATAACCCAGCTCCCCGACCTGTCCGCCGTAGCCTTGGCGAAGGTGGGGCGAAGGTGCGGGCCCAAAGTTCATCCGGCGTCGGATACGCCGGCACGGCGCCTTCCTTGCCCGTCGCCAGGTCGATGCCGTAGATGCCATCCATTGGATGAATAACTGAAGCGCACGGCCAGCATCCCGGCGTAGTTCTTCGCCTGCACGACCCACTCGCTCACCGCCTCGGCCCACGCCCTGGCCTCGACGACGGCCAGCTTGGTGTTGCGATACGCCGGCACGTAGTCGGCCGTGAGCGGCTTACTGGGGCGGCGAGCTTCACTTTCCAAGGGGCGGATATTCGCTGGTCCTGGAGCAGCGTTTGCTTGAAACCCTTCCCGCGCAGCGCCCCCCATCTGTTTGCTCAGGGGGCAAATTCATAGCCGCGGTTGGCTTCGAGGGAAAGCACCGACAACCGGCCGGGTACGGCGGTGACCTCGGCGCTCCAGCTCTGGCGGGGGGCCCGGGGGTCGCGCTGCGTGGCGACACTCACCTCGATCCGGTGCCCGCCCGGCGTGAGCGGCACGCGCAGCTCCCCGACCGAGGCGCCGTCGGATTTGAAGCCCTTGGGGCGGAAGACGTGCTCCGAAGGACGCCCATCCACGATGATTTGCACGAGAACGGGTGAGCGCGTGCGCTGCGCCGGCTGGGCGGTGCGCATGTGCACCGGTCGCGGGTCGTGGGCCGGATCGGGCAGGGCGGCCGCCGCGCCGGAGAGCCATTCGCCATAGGCGCGGAAGGTGAAGACGAATTCCGCGTCCGCCGGGGCCGGGTTGCGGAAAGGCGCGTTGCTGACGAATAACAGTCCCGCCAGCGTGGCGGCGGTCAGCAGCAGACCGGTTAGCCAAGGCATGAGTCTCGAGCGGGTGGGCGCGGCGGGTGCCGGTGTTTGGGAGTGCAGCCGCGCCGCCGCGGCCGTCAGAAGCTGCGGGCGCAGCGGATCAAAGCTCACGTGGGCGACCTTGCGCGGGTCGGCGCGCTGGGGCCGGAACTCGGGTTCGCGCGTGCCGTTCAGCCGCGCCGGCAGCCACTGGTTGCCCTCCTTGCAAAAGGCCTCGCTCGAACCGCAGCCCACGATGAGCACGGCGGCCGCGCCCTTGCTGATGAGGCGCTCGACGAGCTTGGGTTCGATCCAGCCGACACAGGGGATCGGCCGCACCGTGTAGCCCGGCAACCGTCGCGCCCAGGCGGTCTCATCGAACAACTCCCAGCCGCCGTCGGACTGCGCACAGACCAAAGCCAGCGCGGGCGCCGTGCCCTGGGCGACCTCGGCCAGGACGAATGTCTCCAGCTCCCGCGTGACCTGCTGGGCGTCGAACCATGCCAGGCCGATGCCCTGCGTGTCGCAGGCGCCGGCGCACACGCCGCAACCGATGCAGCGGTCGGGGTCGATCTGCGCCTGCGAGGGGAAGGGTTTGCCATCGGTGCGCGGCACCATGGTGATCGCGCCGAAGGGGCAGTCGTGCGAGCACAGCGTGCAGGAAAAGCAGCGGGAAATGTTGACGGTGGCTTGGTAGACCGGCCGGGCGCGCCGCCGCGCCAGCCACCAGGGCACGGTCATCAGCCCGGTAGTGGCGAGCAGGGTCGTGAGCCAGATGCCGCCGCCGGAGAGCCGGGCGGTGACGGTCAACGGCCAGAGGAACCACCAGTCCATGGTAAACGTCGCGGGCTTCACCGCCATTTGCGCGACGCCGGCATTGACGGCCGGGTAAACCAGGGAGGCCACCACCACGGCGCCGGTCAGCCAGGCGGTGAGCCGCCAGTTGGGCAGCAGCGACGAGCGACTCAACCGCGCGAGGTGCAGGCAGAGGCCGCCGGCGATGCCCAGCGGCAGCACCATGTGCAGGAAGAACACCACGAAGAACAGGAGCGACGGCACCGAGCGGTCCGAGGTGAACAGCCGCAGCATCGGTTCGCCGAAGACCGGAAGCACGTCCAGCATCCGGATGGTATCCAGGGCGAGGAGTTGGGCGCGCACATCCCAGACCAGCCAGTAGCCGGTCCATCCGATGAACCACACCAGCCCGAGCAGCCCGATGCCGCTCACCCAGGCGAGCCAGCGCGCGTCCGCAAACTTGCGCGCGAGGAAAGTGCGCAGGGCGTGCGCCAGCACGAGGAGCATGAGCAGGTCCGAGGAATAGCGGTGCACGCTGCGCACGAGGCCGCCGAACGAACGCGGCCCCAGGTCCGCCAGCGAGTGCCAGGCCGACTGGACGCTGGCCGAATACCAGACGAGCATCAGCACGCCCGACAGGGTGGCGAGCAGCAGCATGACGTTGGCCGCGGGTCCGAGCTGCGCCAGTGGGTTGAGTTCGCGCGGCAGCCAGTGCTCCAGCAGCATATCCAGTCGCGTGCCCAACCCGTCCCCCGCAGCGAGGAGGCGCGCCGCCCGGACGGGAGCCGGCGGCGGTTGGGATCCGGGAGCGGCGGCGGACGGCTCCATCGCATCAGCCAGCACTTCGCAATCCACGTCAGGATGCTGGTGGGGCATCGGCATGAGTCTCCTGGAGGAGGGCGCGCAGGCCCGAGCGCAGCCACGCCCGGTGGCGCGCGTCGAGCGTGAAACGGTAGGCGATGTGATTGGAGCGGTCGACGAGGAGGAAAAGATTGGCGTGGTCGATGACGCCGGTCTGCGGATTGCGCGTGGCGGAGAATTGCAGACGCGTCAGCACGTCGTGCATCTCCGCCGGGCGCGGGCCGTTGACGTAACGAAACTCGGGATGGGTCAGCCCGCGCCCCGCGGAGACCGCATCCATCAGTTCCGCCGTCTCGTATTCCGGATTGAGCGAAAGGGCCACCACGCTCAGCCCGGCCCGTTCGGTCGCGGGCAGCTCGCCGAGGATTTTTTTCAACTCGAGGAAGATTTCGGGGCACGCGGTGGTGCAGGCCGCATAAACTCCGGTGACCAGCACCACGCGGCCGCGCAGGTCGGCAAAGCGGAAGGCGGCGCCCTTTTGGTCCACCAGTGGCGTGTCGGGCAACGCGAGCCGGACACGGATGCGTTCACCGGGGAACGGCGGCAGCACCCGGGCGCGGACGGCATCCGTCCGGGCATAATACACCAGGCCTCCGGCGCAGACCGTGATCACCGCGAGCGCGGCGGCGGCGGCCGGGGCGTGGGCCCGCCAGATTCCCGCCGAGCGCAGCTGGACGAAGGCCGGGCGCCACAGCAGCGCGGCCACGCTGACCACGAAGAGGGGCTCGGCCATCATCACGGAGACGGCCAGCCACGAGATGCCGCCGGTGCGCGGGTCGCCGCGATAGCACCAGAGTTGGAAGTCGCGCACGAAGTCGCCGAGCCAGCCGCCTTCCGTCGGGCCAAAGATGGTCAGCAGCAGGAAGCTCTCATAGCCCGCGAGAGCCGTGAGCAGAAACACCAGCAGGCCGGGACCGGTCAGAAAACGCGCCGCCGCCGAATCGCCCCGGACGGTGACCGCCGGCGGCACGGGAGGCTCAGGAGCGTGGAGGGGGATGAGCATGGCGTGGTTTGAATTTGCAGGGCGAGATCGCTGATCCCGCCGCGACCCAAAGCGGGCGGGGTCAGCGACCCCGCCCTACAGTGAACACCGGACTCAGCGCACCGGCCAGACGTCGGTAAGCGCCTTCCAGTTCGCAAAGTAATACACCGCGAAGCAGGCGAGGAAGGTGAGCGTGAGGACCATCGTGCCCTTGGTCGCGTAGTGGTCGTGGGCGAGCGAGCCGGACTGGCTGCCGGCGAGCGCGGGCGGCGTGCCCCAGTCGGCCATCGCGCGACCCTCGATTTTCTGGCCGAAGAACAGGGTGCCGACGCAGAGCAGGGCAAAAATCAGCAAGCCCAGGAAGGCGAGGATACCACCGATGCCCAATACGCCCAGCCAGAGGTGCGCGGCGGGACCATAGACGCCCTGCATGTCGATGTCCCAGCTGCGGCGGGACACCCCCATTGAACCGGCGAACGACATGCCGAAGGACAGGAGCACGATGCCGAGGCCGAACAGCCAGGGCTGCATGCGGGCGACGCCGCGGAAGATGAAGTCGCGCTGGAAGATCAGCGGAATCACATAGTAGGCGAGGGCCATGAAGGCCAGGGTCGTGCCGCCGACCACGGTGACGTGGAAGTGCCCCGGGATGCGCAGCGTGTTGTGTGCGATGATATTGATCTGCTGCGTGCCGAGGGTTACCCCGGTGATGCCCCCAAGGAAACCGAAGATGATCACCGACAGCGCGGTGCCGGAGAATGCCGGGTTTTTCCACGGCAGCGCCGTCACCCAGCCAAAGATGCCGCTGGTGTAACCCTTCTCGCGCATGGCGATCTCGACGCCCGCCGGCACGGTGAAGCCGTGGACCATCGAGGCCAGCACCGCGAGGTACATGGCGTAGGAGGTATTCCAGATCTTCCACGTGGCGCCGACGCCGGGATCGACCAGCAGATGGTGGGCCGAGGCGAGGTTGATGAAGAGGATGTAGAGCACGAAGGCCGTGCGGCACACCGCCTCGTTGATCGGACGCGACCCGACGACGATGTGCGTGAGCAGATACCAGACGGAGACCATCGCGCAGACGTTGACCTGTTGCGACTGGTGGCCGAGGCCCCACCAGATGAGGCGATACCACGCCGGATCGGGTTGGGGCGTCCAGCCCATCGAGTAGGTGAAGGTCGGAATCATCACCACGGCTCCGTGCAGCAGGGTCACCACGGCGATGATGGCCGCGGCGGTGGCGCCGAAGGTGACGATGGGCACCGAACCGGTGTAGGCTTGGTCGCGTTTCGCCACATAGAGCGTGGCGAAGAAGTTGAAGACGCCGATGAGCGTGCCCACGGCCACGAGGATGATGCCGAGGTAGAAGCAGGGATGCGCCAGCAGCGGCAGGTAGGACGTCATCATCACGTCGGCCTGGCCGGCGATGATGATGTAATCCACCATCACGGCGCCGGTGAGCATCATGCCGAAGGAGGTCCAGGCGATCTTCTTGGAGAAAAGCCGGGCGTTCAGCGGGGTCGTGCACGCGAAGTAGAGGACGGCGACCTCGAAGAACAGGATCCACAGGATCAGCATGTTGATGCCGTGGAACGTGAGGATCCGGTAGAACCAGTCGACCGGCAGCAGATGCACGGTCTGCCAGCGCGTGAGGGCCAGCAGCAGCGCGGCGATGCCGCCGAGCAGGAGGAAGACAATGCCGACGACGGCGTTAAGCTTGATGAAGCGCTGGGCGTCGAGGCAGACGCTCAGGCCGGTGGTGCCACAAACGCGCCCGGGCGTGCCGGGGGCGAGGAGAGAATGGGATGATTGGGACATGGCGGGGTGCGGTTATTCGACGAAGATTTTTCCGGTCATGGCGTGATGGCCGGCGCCGCAAAATTCATTGCAGACGATGGTGAACTCGCCCCTGGAGGTCGGGGTGAGGGTGAGCACATGGTCGTAACCGGGCAGCACCTGGAAGTTCATGTTCAGCGGCTGCAGCGAGAAGCCGTGTTGCAGGTCGAGGGATGACAGGTGCAGCCGGTAGGTCTCGCCCTGGCGCAGGCGCAGGGCGGGATACCACTGCCACATGCGGCCGATCAGGTAGGCGTCGCCGCCCGCCGGGGGCTCGACGAGGGGCAACTCCTGCATCTGCGGGTTGGCGATGGGATTTTTGAAGGTGCCGACCCGGTTGGCCGCGACGAACTTCTCCGTGCGGGCCAGGAAGTCGGCGGGCTTGACCGTATAGGCCTCGCCGGTGCTGTTCTGTTTGCCGCGGAAATGCCAGTAGGGCATCATCAGCGACATCACGAAGCACCAGAGGATGGCGCAACCGAGCCAGATTTTCTCGTGGCCGGCCGGGCCGTAAAACCAAGGGGAGGTGAGGGGACGCAAGCTCATGGGTGATCAGTGGTTCAGGGTAGCAGGGCGGGTTTGGTGAGCAGGAGTTCGATCCAGCCCCACGCGGTGTAGGAGAGGACGGGAATGAGGACGCCGAGGACGAGCAGCAGCCAGGGGTTATCGAGCACCTTCTGCCACGGGTGGATCTTTGGTTCGTTGTTCATGGAATTATATCGGTTGCGCTGAACGGTCGCGCCACGCGCCGATGCGGCGCAGCATGACCGCGAGAAAAAAAATGCCGCCGGCCACGGCCACCAGGCCGCCCAGGCCCATGATGCTCAGGCCGAGGTATTCGCCGAGGGAGCGCACGTGCTGTTCGACGCCGTATTGTTTGCGGCCAAGGCCGTACGCCCCGGCCAGGGCAAAGCCGAGGCCGAAGACCGCCTGCCCGCCGCCGAAGAGCAGGAGCTGCAGTCGGGCGTGCCGGGCGGGCGCCGGCGCCGCGCCGGCCGGCGCCACCGCGGTGCAAAAATCGTAGGCCGCCGCCATCAGGGCGATCGTCACCGCGCCGATGGCGCAGTGGTAATGCCCCGGCACCAGCGTGCTCGAGCTGCGGATCAGTGCTCCCAAGATAAAGCCGAGCACGGTCAGCGTTGCGCTGCCGGCGAGGCCGACGAAACGGTAGTCGCGCCAGTCCCGTCCGGCGCGGTGCCGCCAGACATGCACCGCGGCCGCACCCAGCACGACCAGCACCACCGGGAAAATCGTCCAGCGCATCAGGTGCGTGGCCATGGAAAAATAACTCGTGGCGGTCGTGCCGCCGAAGGCCAGCACGGGCATGACGAATTGCGGGAGCACGAGGGCGCCGAGCAGCGCGGTGGCGGCGGCCGGCGGCAGCACGGCGCGGCCCGTCCAGCGGTGCAGCAGGTGCAGCCACAGGGCCAGCATCGCCGCCACATTGGCGGCCTGCAGCACATGGCCGCCGCCCCAGAACACCAGTTCGTAATACACCGCGGGCACGGCTTCCGGCGTGGTCCGCCAGGCCCCGAGGAAGGTCACAATGGCCAGCCCATTGGCCGCGGCCGAGGCCCGCAGGGCGATCACGGTGTCGGGCGTCAGGGCGCGGGCGTCCGTGCGCGCCGGCGTGGTTAGTGCCAGGGCGAAGAAAAGACCCGCGCCGGCAAACCAGCAGACCAGCCCGCCGAAAAACACCGGATGGTCGATCACCGGCACATAGTTGGAGAGCACGGGGAGCGCCCCCGGCAGGACGGCGCCAACCAGCAGACCGATGATGCCGGTGGCGGCCAGGGCGAAGGCGGCGGCGGTCACGCCGCGATGCAGCCGCGGGCCGAGGGCCAGGCCGAGGAAGGCGAGGGTGCCCGCCTGAAACCAGACCACGATCGCCAGGTCCACGTGCACCACGAGGGCGCGTTTGAAAAAGAGCGGATCAGTGAACAGCCAGGCGAGAAAAGGCAGGCGGCCGATGACCAGCATCAGCGACAGCAGGCCCGCCAGCACCAGGCTGCCGATGGCGAAGAGAAACCACGCTCGCGCCGAATGGATGCCAGCCGCCGAGTCGCGGGCCACCGGCAGTGCGGCAGACACGGGGCCCGGAGTGAATCGGGCGCTGGGGGAAAAAGTGGCCGCAGGCGGGGGCATGGCACAGTTGTAGCGCAAGGCCGCGGCCGACGCCTTGACCGAGATCAAGGTTTTTGGCGGGGAAGAAAAACCCGGCCGGCGGGGACGCCCGCCGCTACGGCGCCAGACTCAGTTCAAATCGCCGCCGGCTTACTCGACGATAATGACGCCTTCCATGTACGGATGCGGGGTGCAGTAGAATTTGTATTCACCCTTCTTCGTGAGGACCGTGCTCCATTTTTCGGCGTGCCCGAGCAGCTTCGAGGTGAAATGGGCGCCGGCCGGGGCCTCGCTGGTGACGGCATCATGGATGCCCGCGAACTCACCATTGGCGAAGGTGAAAATGTCCTCGTTCGTCCATTCGACGATGGTGCCGGCGGGCACGGCGGCGACCTTGGGCCAGTAGGAATTTCCGATGATCTGGATCCGAAGCTTCTTCTGCCCGGCCGGCAGGGTATAGGGATTTTCCAATTCATCCTTGGTCGCCTTGAACGGGGAGATGATGCGGACGGCCTTTTCGGTGTACTGCTTCAGCTCGGCTTCGGTGTAGGCGGGGCCGTCGGCCAGGACCGCCGCG
>JANMVS010000115.1:0-3199 GCA_031392885.1 Verrucomicrobiota bacterium | reverse complement strand
CTTGGTATTCATACTTCAGCGGCTCGGGTTTGCCGATGCCGCCGAAGGGCTCGCGGGCAATCTCCTTCAGCAGATGGTTGATCCGCTTCACCTGCCGGGCGTCGGTCGCCGGCCAGTGCAGGTAGTCCTGCCAGGCCTCCGGTGTGAAGACCAGGTTCATGTCCGCTCAGACCGCGGCCAGCTTGCGGACCTTGCCGCGGCCCTTCGCCATTGAGCGGAGGGCTGAGCGCAGACGCGCGGCGTTCTTCGGGCTACGCGTGAGATAGGCCGTCTCCTCCAGCGCCTGGTAGTCCGCCATCGAGAGCATGACCACCGCCTGGTCCCGGTTGCGCGTGATGACCACGGGCTCACTGTCCTCGCACACCCGGTCCATGGTGGCGGCGAGATTCTCCCGGGCGGCGGTGTAAGTGATGGCCTTCATCTGGACAGGATGCTGTCCAGAAGCCCGTCCCCGTCAAGCGGCCTGATTTCAGGACTGAACCGAACGGGCAGAGAACGGGTCTGGCTTGGAGGTTTGGGGTCTCTCCCAATCAGGCTGGGCCGCAGGCCCGCCGGCACTAAACTATCCGCTTGGTTCGCCGAATCGCCGGCACCCCATTTTCCCCATGCCGCGCAAGCGGCAGGCCAGTGAAATGGTCGAGCAGGCCCGCCCGCTTCCCCGACGGGCAGCGGGTCGAGTTGGTCACACCGCTGATCCTCACTAACCCGCGGCTTTTCTGCGGTCAGCCTCGGTGATCACTGTGGGCGTTCCGCTCGCGCGGGGTCCATCCGCATTGCAAGGCTCAGGACCCCAACGGCAGCGTGAAGCAAAATATCGCGCCCTTGCCCGCTTCGTTCCGCACCCAGATCCGACCCCCATGGTCCTCGACGATCTTGTTGCAGATCGTCAAGCCGAGGCCGGTGCCGTGGGCCTTGCCGTGGGTGGCGAAGGGCTGGAAGAGCTTCTGCGCGATTTCCGGTGCGATGCCCTTGCCGGTATCCTCGACCTCGACCTGCAATTCGCCGCCCACCACGATAAAACGCAGGAATATTTTCCCACCGTCGGGCATTTCGTCCGCGGCATTCGTGAGCAGGTTCAGGAACAGTCGAGCCAGGCGGTGGGGTTGGACGCGCACCTCGCGGTCGGTGGGCGGGTTGAGCAATTCGAGCTGCACGCCGCGCACGGCGATTTCCTGCCGGAGTTCCTCGGCCAGCGGATTCATGTAGTGGGCGAAGTTCACCCGCGTGAGCGCCGGACGCAAACCGGTGGGTTTGGCGAATTCGATGAGCTCCTGCAGCATGTTCGTCATGCGCTCGACCTGGCGGGTGATGCGTTCCTTCGACTTGAGGCGCAGCGGCGGGGTGACCGTGTCGCTACAAGCCACATCGGTGGCGAAGCTGATCACTTGGAGCGGGTTCTTGAAATCATGCACAATGGTGCCCGCAAAGCGGCCCACGATGGCGAGGCGCTCGGTTTGGATTATCTCTTCGAGGTATTTCTGATTAAGCGTGCGCATGCGGGCGCTGAATTCGCGGATAAGTTTCATCGCAAGCTGCGGATGTTGCACCAGCAGCCGGAGAAATTCCTCGCGCCCGAGGTAGTAGGTTTCCAAGTCCTCCACGACCTTCGCGGTGGCGGAGCGGGGCCCATCATCGAGCAGGGCCATCTCGCCGAAAAAATCGCCCACCCCGATGCTGGCCAGCACGCGGGACTCGCCGTTGCCAACCACGGCGGAAATCTGCACCCGACCCGATTCGATGAGATAAAACCCGTCGCCGACGTCACCCGCCGAGAAAACAATTTTTCCCGCCGCAAACCGCCGCACGTGTCCGGTCCGGCCGAGTACCCGCAGCTCTTCATTCAGTGTGCTGACGAAATGGGTGCCGGAGGAGGAGGCCATCAGGAGAAGATTAGTTCCGTTCGGGGACGGCTACTCGGCTCATCTTGCGAAATACCGCGCACCACTTGCCGGGCAGGGCCACGCGAAAACAAAATTCGGTTTCGGGATTAAAGCAAGGCCGACCATCAGGGGGCGGGGTTAAATAAGTTGATCGTGGTCCAGCCAACTGACGCCCAGTTAGCGCTGCCGCTTCGTCTACTGGCGTCGCTTTGGGCATCAACCGGACCATCAAATCTTGGGGTGTTTTCATCGGCATCAACTGCCCGAAGACTACCAGCCTTGCATCTCCCGGACAAGCAAAGTCCGTCGCTCAATTTGCCGACTCCGGGTCAATCCGAGAGGGTCAAGTCAATCCGAGAGGGTCAGGCTTTGTAGTTTGTGGTCAACCGGCAGAAGCAGAGCGAGCCAAGGCCGTCACGCCTGACTCCGGCCTGAGCCGACCGGCGCTTGTGCCGCCACTACAGTTTCTCCAGCTCGGCGAAGTGCGCATCCGTCGATTCGATCTCCACCCCATGATGGCGGGCGCAAGCAGCAATCAGGATGTCAGCGGCGGGGACGGTCAGTCCCGCCGCCCGCGCCCGGCGGGCCAGTTCGTTAGCCACCTCCCAGACTTCGGGCCCGACCGCCAATTCCACCAGCACCTGCTCAAATTCACGCAAGGTGCGTTTCTCGCGCTCGCCCCGCGCCCCGTTCCACAGTTCGAGCCGAATCATCGGCATCCAGCACGCCCGGCCGCTTTTCAGGTATTCGTGGACGCGCCGGCTGATCTCCGGATTGCCGCGCGCACGCAAACCCTCGATCCACACGCTGGTGTCGAGGAGAATCATGACCGGTGCTTACCGTCCTCGCGCATCCGCCTGAGATCTGCCTGGGTCATGAAATCCTTGAAAGTGCCGAGGTGGCGGGTCAGCGCCGCCATCCGTTCGCGGCGATTAAACTCGGCCACGGCCAGGCTCACGGCCTCGGTCTTGGTCTTGGCCTTGGTGTGCCGCATGGCTTCCGCCAGTGCCTCTTCGGGAAGGTCAACCGTTGTTTTCATGCTTCCACAAATAGCCTGAATTGGAATCCTTATCAAGCCACTTCTGCTTCCAGGCGAACCAGGGCCGAGCAGGGGCCTTGGGGTTCCGCCCGAGCCAAGGCTGTCACGTCTGACTCCGGCCCGGGCCGACCGGCGCTTGTGCCGCAGTTTCGCCCACCTGACCCGTCGGATTATTCACGTGCAGGACACGAAGGGCGTGAAGGCCCTGCCCCTCAGTAGTGAAAGCGGAGTTGCAGGAGCCACACGCTGGCCCCGCTCACCTTGTAAACCACGCGGTGCT
>JANMVS010000315.1:0-3298 GCA_031392885.1 Verrucomicrobiota bacterium | reverse complement strand
ACTACCCGCATGCTGCGCAGGAACGTTTTCCAAATGCTGTTTCTTAGGAGTAAAAAGGCCGGTCAGACCGCCGCGCTCGTGGACCGGCTCCGGCTCGACCCGAAGCGTCTCGCCGCCTGCGCTGACAGTTTGCGCAAGGTCGCATCGCTTCCCCACCCGGTCGGCCAGGTGCTGCGCGAGTGGACGCAGCCCAACGGCCTGAAGTTCGCCAAGGTGCGCGTGCCGCTTGGCGTCATCGGCTTCATCTACGAATCGCGGCCCAACGTCACGTGTGACGCCGCCGGGCTCTGCCTGAAGAGCGGCAATGCGGTCATCCTGCGCGGCGGCTCCGAGGCGCTGCACTCGAATGTGGCCATCGAGGGGGCGCTCCGGCGCGGGCTTAAAAACGCCGGCCTGCCGTCCGCGGCGGTGCAGCTGGTGCACGTCACCGACCGCGACACGGTGCGGCTGCTCGGCGAGGCCGTCGGCGTGATCGACCTGCTCATCCCCCGCGGCGGTCGCGGGCTGATCGAGACCGTCGTGAAGACCGCGCGCGAGCCGGTCATCAAGCATTACGACGGCATCTGCGCGCTTTATGTGGACCAGGCCGCCGACCTCATCATGGCGGAGAAAATCGCCGTCAACGCCAAGTGCGCGCGGCCCGGTGTGTGCAACGCCATCGAGACCCTGCTCATCCACCGCGACATAGCCGACAAATTCCTGATGGAAGCGGGCCGCATGCTCACCGACCGCGGGGCAACCCGAAGGGGTCAACCCGCTGGTTGCTGCAGTCGGCGCGAGAGGGCGGCTCGAACCGACGATGCAGCGCCCATCTTGAGCGTCTTGGCGATCCAGGAATAGGGTGCGGCGGAGGCTTGCCGTAATTGATAGGCCAGTTCCAGCTTCCAGCGAATGGTTTTGGGCGCTGCGGCTGCGGCATTGAGCGTTTGGCCGAGCTGCGCCAGTCCGAGTTCGAGTTCCTGTTGCCAGAGGTTCTGCCGAAAATCCTCCAACTCATCGGCCGCCCACTCCGGAGCGAGTTTGGTTTGGGCATATTCACGGGCGAGCGCCTTGCGCCACCCGCTCGTACCGCTGGCCCAACCGGCCGACAGCGCACCCCGTTTCATCCGTTCGTCATCCCCGGGATTGTTCGCCACAAAAACGAGGCCCTTGAGGTGGTCGGGCCAATCTTTGATCGATGCTGTCAGGCCGGCCGCCTCCCTGAATTGGTCCACCACGAGCCAGGTTGGACGAGCGCCCGAGACCAACGCGCCGAGGCTGCTCGGTTGGAAGTCCAAGAGTCGGTCAGTGGGCAGGATTTTCGCGCGAATCGGATTGAGATGGATGTAGTCAACGACCCGCGCCAAATGCGCTGAGTCTTGAATCAGAAGCGACTTGAAGCGGCCCTGAAAGAGGTGCCCATGGCGGCGACGAAACCGGTTGTGGCGCGTCGCGTAGGTCGTCTGGAGCCAATGCATCCCCACCGCGAGGTTCGGTTCTGGAGTTTCGAGGGCCACGTGGTAGTGGTTCGACCTCACAACGTAGGCATGCACTTGCCAGCGAAACTGCTCGGCCGCTTCCGCGAGCGTTCGAACAAATGCCTGCCACGCACCCTCGCTCGCAAACACGTCATGACGGTAGTTACCTCGGTTGATGAGGTGATAGCGCGCGCCGGGAAACTGAATGCGGATTCGTCTTGCCATGACCCCGACGCAACCTTCGCCCCTTCCCAAACACCAACCCTCTATCTACTCAATATTCGGCTGATAGAAGGCTTGACCTCGCGCTTCTGATTGGGACCACCAGCGACCAGCGGGTTGACCCCTTCCGGCTGCCCCCGCATAGCAGGCGAGCGTCGGCAGCGCGTGCAACGAGCCGCCGAACGCGGTGCCGAGGTGGTTGCGGTTCGCGGCGAGCGGCGCCTCGAGCACAAGCCGCCGGGCGTTGCTCTCGGCGACGTGCAGGCCCATGGCCTTGGTCAGCGGGATTTTCTCGTGCAGGAAGGCCTCGAGCCCCCGCGTCGTCATGTTCTCTGGAACCAGTTCACTCATATCAATCTCGGCAACATGGGTGGGCCGCTGGACGCCGGCAAGTCTGCGCTCTGGTCGGTCTGCATCATATTATTGTCCTGCTCCGGCCGGCTGACTCGTCATACTGATGAAACCCAGAACAAATATGACTACTCAAAAACAGAAATCTCAATTCCTCCTCCTTTTCCGCCATTCCCAAGAGGGGCCCGATCCCACGCCCGCCGAGATGGAGCAGATCATGGGGCGCTGGATGGCCTGGATGAAAGGCCTCGGCGCCAAGGGTCATTTTGCCGGCGCCAACCGCCTGCAGGAAACCGGCAAGGTGCTGCGCGGACCGGGCGGCAAAGCGGTGACGGACGGCCCGTTCGCCGAGTCCAAGGAAATCATCGGCGGCTATGTCATGGTGACGGCGGCCAACTACGCGCAAGCGGTCGAGCTGGCCCGCGGTTGCCCCGGCCTCGACCATGACACGATCGTGGAAGTCCGTGAGGTCGAGCCGCTGCCGGAAATGTAAGGTGGAGTCCGGGGCGGGCGCCGGCCTAGTCTTTTGTCGTGCCCGTCGCACCGCATACTCCCGAAGTCACCCGCCTCGTTGACCACCTGTTCCGGCGCGAGGCGGGCCGGCTCGTCGCCATCCTGACCCGGCATTTCGGCGTGGAGCACCTGCACCTCGCGGAAGATGTCGTGCAGGATGCGTTGCTGAAGGCGATGGAGACGTGGCCGTTCACCGGCGTGCCGCAGAATCCTTCCGCGTGGTTGCTGCAAACCGCCAAGAACCGCGCGCTCGATCAGACGCGACGCGATTCGCTTTGGCGCGGCAAACAGCTGGAACTCTCGCCGCAGGTCGAGGATTGCCTCCAGGCCGCGCTCGAGGCGCCGGCCCCGCGGTTTGAGGACGAGATCCGCGACAGCCAGTTGCGGATGATGTTCGTCTGCTGCCATCCCGGCCTGCCGACGGAGGCCCAGGTGGCGCTGACGCTGAAGACGCTTTGCGGTTTCGGCGAAAGCGAGATCGCCGCCGCCTTCCTGACTGGCGAGGCAGCGATGACCAAGCGGCTCGTGCGGGCCCGGCAATATTTGCGCGAGCAGGCCGTCGCCATCGAGCTGCCCGTCGCGGCTGAACTGGCTCCGCGGGTGGAACGCGTCCTGCAAGTGCTCTATCTGCTTTTCAACGAGGGCTACAAGGCCTCGCGCGGCGATTCGCTGCTGCGCGCCGATCTGTGCGATGAGGCGATCCGGTTGGCGGAGCTGCTCATGGCGCACCCGCTGGGCGACCGGCCGGCCACGCA